>JBIIQD010000232.1:0-4983 GCA_044342265.1 Hydrogenophaga sp.
GCCGAGGCCGGGCGCAGAGTCTGCGGTCGCAGCCCTTGGGCGTTCGCCATGCCTTGTATCCAAGCATGAAATGCAGCTTCACGCGCTGGGTCGGTCCAGGCAACGGCAGGGGTGGGTTGGGTCATGGGGTGAGGGTTTGGGGGCACCAATGCCCGCTGGCGGGGCAGACGGTAGGCATAGGATAATGGCCGCAGATTCTACAAATCCACTGTCTGCAGGCCGCTGTGCGCGGACAGTCCGTGGCCTTGCCGGCATTGTGACGGCGCGGTCGAGTGCCAACAGCAATGAGAGACGGCCGCTTTGCCTCACACCGCCTTGAAACCAGTCGACTGCGCCCCTCATTCCCCTACCCGCGGGGACCCGGCGGCTGATGCTCAAATGCTGAAACCCACGCCCATGGCGCGAGCGGTGCGGACCGCTTTGGCCATGCTCGCATTGGGCGCCGGTGCGTCGCCTGTCTGGGCGCAGACCACGGCAGTTTCCCCAGAGACTGCTCCCATTCAGCTCAAGCCTGGTGCTGCATTGCAGCAGCAGCTGCCCGATTCCGTGGAGAAGCAACTGCCGGTCTTTGTGCGCGGCAATGAAATGAAGGGCGATCTCGACGGAACGACCACGATCAAGGGGGGCGCCGAGCTGCGTCAGCACGGCACCGTGCTGCGGGCCGACCAGATTGAGCACAACCGCAGCACTGGGGACGCCAAGGCGATCGGCAACGTCCTGATGAACCGCCAGGGAGAGCGGTTTGTGGGCTCGGAGATGCAGATCAACCTCGGCAGCTCCAAGGGCTATTTCGTCAAGCCCGAGTTCAGTCTCCTGAACGGTGGCCAAGGCGATGCCAGCCGCATAGAGTTTGTTGACAAAAACACCTCCGTGGTGGAGAACGCCCGCTACTCAACCTGCCCACGGGTGCCCGGCAGCGAATGGATGCCCGACTGGATGGTTCGCGCGTCCCGTATCGAGATTGACCGGGCCGAAGATGTGGGCACCGCCCGTTGGGGGGTGGTGGAATTCAAGGGTGTGCCCATCCTGACCGCGCCATACCTCAGCTTTCCCTTGTCAGACAAGCGCAAGACCGGGGCACTGGCGCCCACCATCGGATTGAGCAGCCAGGACGGCCTGGAGCTGACCACGCCCTATTACTTCAACCTAGCGCCCAACCACGACCTGACCCTGACACCAACCGTCATGACCAAGCGTGGCCTCGATCTGGGGGGTGAGTTCCGCTATCTGCAGCCCAACTACTCGGGCGAAGTGAAGGTTGGCTACATGCCGTCGGACAAGCTGCGAGACCGGGACCGCTGGGCCTACGCGCTGAGCCACTCCCAGGCCTTGGTGCGCGGCTTTGGCGGTGGCGGCGACCTGGGTCTGACGGTCGGGCTGAACCGGGTCGGCGACAGCGACTATTGGCGCGACTTTCCGCGCAGCATCACCTCATTGACTTCGCGACTTCTCGCCAGTGGCGTCGGCTTGACCTGGTCTCACAGTGGCTGGAATTTCAATGCTGGTGGCAACCGCTGGCAAACACTGCAAGACGTCGATTCGGTGATCACGCCACCGTTTGACCAGTCTGGCGTCAACGCCAACTATTACCGGCAAAACATGACCTGGTTCGGCGTGCCGGGGTGGGACCTTGGGTTTGAAAGCAACGCTATTCGCTTTCAGCGCTCTGAACTGGCCAGCGCCAACACCGTGAAGTCGGGGGGCAACCGGGCCCTGGCGGTTGTCGACCTGACCCGACGTTGGCAAACCCCGGGCTGGTATGTGCAACCGCGGGCCCGTCTGAACCTGGCCCAATACCGCACCGATGAGGCGAACAGCTCTGCTACTGTGCGGGCATCGCGCAGCATCCCCACCCTCAGCGTTGACAGCGGGCTGGTGTACGAGCGCGACACATCCTGGCTTGGGCGCAGTTATGTGCAGACCCTCGAGCCGCGCGCTTTCTTGACCTGGACGCCTTTCCGCGACCAAAGTGCATTGCCGAATTACGACGCCGGCGCCCCCGATTTCAGTCTGTCCAGCATGTATGCCGAAAACGCGTTTTCAGGGTATGACCGGGTAAGCGACACGAAGGCCGTCACACTGGGGTTGAGTTCGCGCTTGATCAATCCGGTATCGGGTGCCGAGGTGGTGCGTGTCGGTCTGGCGCAACGTGCATTGCTGGCGGACCAGAGGGTAACCCTTCCGGGCGGCAAGCCTGTGACGGAGCGTCTAAGTGACATGCTGGTGTCGGCGCGGGTGCAATGGGACCCTTTGTGGTCGATTGACACCAACGTGCAATACAACGCCAAAAGCAGCCAGTCGGTGCGTGCCACGATCGGTGGACGCTACACACCTGGACCGTTCAAGGCGTTCAGCGCGGCCTACCGCATCCAGCGTGGCGTGAGTGAGCAGCTGGATGTGGGCTGGCAGTGGCCACTGGCAGCGCTGTTCGGGACCACACCGGCTTACCAACGTGGGCGCGCACTGGGCCCTGGCCGCTGGTACAGCGTCGGACGCCTGAATTACAGCTTGCCGGACCGCAAGGTGGTCGACCTGGTGGCGGGCTTCGAGTACGACGCTGGTTGCTGGATTGGGCGCGTCGTGACCGAGCGTCTGCAGACCAACACCTCAAGTTCCAACCAGCGCATCCTTTTTCAGCTGGAACTCAATGGGCTGGGGAACTTGGGCGCCAGCTCGCTCAGAAGTATCCAGAGCCACATTCCAAAGTATCGGTATCTCCGTGAAGAAGTCGTCAAGCCCAACCGGTTCGAGCAATATGACTGAAGGCAAACGCCACCCGCGGCGTGGCACGTTGGCTGTGTGGGTTGCCGCGCTGTTGTTGGGAGCATCCCTGCAGGCCCAAGGGCAAGCGCTAAAGCCTACGGCTCAGTTGCAGCGGTCGGTAGCTGCTTCCGCGACCCAAACGGTCGACTACATCGTGGCTCTGGTCAATTCCGAGCCAGTGACCAATTTTGATGTGCGCCAGCGCTTGCTTCGACTGGAACAGCAGGCGACGTCACAGGGCAGGTCGATCCCTGCGCGCGAGGAACTTGTCAAGGAGGTGCTGGAGCAACTGGTGGTTGAGCGCGCCCTGATTCAATTGGCCGCTGAGACCGGCGTGCGCGTCGATGACGCGACATTGGCCCAGGCTGAACAATCCATAGCTGCGCAGAACCAGTTGTCGGTCGAGGAGTTTCGACGACGCGTGGCGGCCGAAGGGCTGGATCCCAACAAGATTCGCAATGAATTGCGCAATCAGCTCTTGCTGCAGCGGCTGCGCGAACGGGAAGTGAATGCGCGGGTCACTGTCAGCGAAGCCGAGATCGATGCCTACATCCGCGAACGCCAAAGCGCCAGTGCCCAGGCGTTGGAACTGAACCTGGGCCATGTGCTGATCCTGGTGCCTGAAAACGCCAGCGAAGAGAGTGTGCGGACGTTGCAGGTCAAGGCACAAGGGGTGGCGGACCGTCTGCGTTCGGGCGCAGATCTGGCGGCGCAAGCCAAGGAGTTTTCAGCAGCGAGCGAGGCGGCCAATGGGGGCTTGTTGGGGCTGCGACCCATCTCGCGGTTGCCCGAGTTGTTCGTCAAGGCCATGGCCCCTTTGTCGGTCGGTGATGTGGCTGGGCCGCTGCGCAGCGCAGCGGGGTTCCATGTGCTCAAGCTGGTCGAGAAACGGCAGGCGCCAGTGCCGGAACTGAGCGTGATGCAAAGTCGGGCTCGTCACATCCTGTTGCGTCCCGGTGTCCAGTTGAGCCAGGACCAGGCCATCGCGCGGCTGAATGCTTACCGCCAGCAAATCGCCAATGGACGGGCCACCTTTGAAGATTTGGCTCGCCAGCACAGCCAGGACGGTTCTGCGCGTCAAGGCGGTGATCTGGGCTGGGTCTCACCGGGGCAGTTTGTGCCCGAGTTTGAACAAGTCATGAACGCGTTGACACCCGGCGAAATGTCGCAACCGCTGGTGTCACGATTCGGCGTTCACCTGATACGGCTGGAGGAACGCCGACAAGCCACGCTCAGCGAGCGTGAGCAGAGAGACATTGCGCGCGATCTGGTGCGGGAGGACAAGGCCGACGATGCAGTGAACGCCTGGACCGAGGAGGTGCGTTCGCGCGCCTACGTCGAGTACCGAGACGCGCCCGCGCTGTGATCACCGTGCGGCAGCCTGGCGCATGAAACATGTCGCCCGCAAGCGCTTCGGGCAACACTTCCTGAACGATGGCGGGATCATTGATGCGATCGTGAGCGCGATCGCACCGTCACCTGGCGATGCCATGGTGGAAATCGGGCCTGGGCTGGCGGCCCTGACGCAGCCACTGGTGGAGCGGCTGGGGCAGCTGACGGTGATTGAGCTCGACCGGGACCTGGCGGCACGGCTGCGCGGCCATGGCCAACTGCGCGTTGTGGAGTCAGATGTGCTCAGGGTGGACTTTTCGGCGCTTGCCGCGACCCTGGGGTCGTCTTCGCTTCGCGTCGTGGGCAACCTGCCGTACAACATCTCCAGTCCGATCCTGTTTCACTTGCTCGACCACGTGGCCGTTGTGCATGACCAGCACTTCATGCTTCAAAAAGAGGTGATCGATCGCATGGTGGCGACGCCGGCAACCTCCGATTACGGACGGCTGTCGGTCATGCTGCAATGGCGTTACGCGATGGAAAGTGTTTTGTTTGTGCCGCCAGAGAGCTTTGATCCGCCGCCTCGGGTCGACAGTGCGGTGGTGCGCATGGTGCCGCTGGCACATCCCCCAGCGATCCACTTCAGCACCTACAGCGAAATGGTGCAGACGGCGTTCAGTCAGAGACGCAAGATCCTGCGCAACACGCTGGGCAAATGGTTAGAGGAGCGCGGATTCGCGGGTGCTTTCGATCTTCAGCGTCGCGCGGAAGAAGTGCCGGTTCATGAATACGTGGCGCTCGCCCATGCCGTGAAGCAAGGACAACAGGCATGAAAAAAGCCGCTGCAAGGCAGCGGCTTTTGTTGACAGCTCACCCCTGATCAGGCGG
>JBIIQD010000233.1:0-4941 GCA_044342265.1 Hydrogenophaga sp.
CGGGTCGGCCTGCAGCGCAGCCAACTCGGCCTGCAGCAGGCGGCGGCAGTCGTGGTATTCGTCGCGCAGGTAGAGATAGACCGCGTCGATGCCGACGACCGTTGCAGCAATCAGCACGCCTTCGAGAAAACGGTGCGGATCGCGCTCCAGGTAGTGGCGGTCCTTGAAGGTGCCGGGTTCGCCCTCGTCGATGTTCACCGCCATCAGTCGCGGCCCCGCAAAGCCGCGCACGATGCGCCACTTGCGCCCCGCAGGAAACCCGGCCCCACCCAGGCCGCGCAGGCCGGAGTTTTCCATGGCCATGATCAACTCTTCGGCGTCCCGCGCGCCCCGCGCGACTGCCGCCGCCAGCTGGTAGCCGCCCGCAGCACGGTAGGCGCTGTAACCCACAAAATCCGGGTGTGGGGCAACGGGCGTTTCGACCGGAATCGCGGCAGTTGCCACGACAGAGTCCGGCGTGGCCTGTGCCAATGCCCGCTGACCGACCTGCACCGCCGGTGCTTGCTCGCAGCGGCCAACACAGGGCGCGGGAATCACGCGCACCGCCGGGCCTAGCAAAGCGGGCAGTTTTGCCAGCAAGTCACTGGCACCGTTCAGGCTGCAACTCAACCCGTCACACACGCGCACGGTCAAGCCAGCGGGCGTGTCACCCTCGCGCAGGATCTCGAAGTGGTGGTAGAAGCTCGCGACTTCAAACACCTCAACCACTGGCAGCCGCATCTCAGCCGCGAGCGCCACGATCAAGGCCTCAGGCAAACCATGATGGGTGTCGTTGATCACGTGCAGGTGCTCGATCAGCAGGTCGCGCCGGTGGCCGTCGGCGGGTGGGTGGCCGATCAGCGAGCGCACCGTCTTGACGGCATCAGCCGTGGCCTGACGGCCTTTGAGGTGGGCGCGGGCCTTCTTGCTTTTGCGAGCGATGTCGGGTTGGGTGGCCGAGACGATGGGAATGGTGCGATGGCCTGGGATGTTCATGCACGCACTGTGTCGTGTCGAACCCGACGCGTCAAATTGGTTTTTTCCATGGTTTCATTCAATCTCTGAATGAAACCAGGCTAGCCAATCGTCAGCGCAATCCCCCGGAGATTGTGGCGAGCTCCGCCTGCCAGTGCGGGTCCTTGGACAGGCTCAGGGCCGCAGCGAGCACGCGGGTAGGCGCCACCTCTCGCCGCGTCAGAAACCCCACCGGGGTCTGCACGTCGGGCCTGACAAGAGGGCAAAACCTCAGACCAGGTTGTTCCCGCAGGCTGGCCACCAGCGAGCCAGGCATGACACTCGCCAGCGAACCGGTGCGCACCGCCAGCGCCAGCGACAGCACGGAGTTGGTCTCCATCACCGGGCTGACGGAGACACCGGCGCGGGCGAACGCAGCGTCTACGATGCTTCGGTTGTGCATGTCAGGCGTCAACAGGCACAACGGCAATGCGGCGGCGTCTGCCCAGTCGACGGCCTCCTTGAACTCGCTGGGCGTAGGTTTGGTTGTTCGGGATCGCGGCGGTGCTGAAGTGACGAGAAACAACCGCTCCCGGTACTGTGGCAAGACCTGAAAGCCACTGCCGCGCGCCTGCACCCGCTCCATAAACCCCAGCCCCAGATCCAGTGTCATGGCCTTGAGACCGAGCTCGATCTCACCCGAGGGCAGAGACAACAGGGTCGGCAACACGCCGGGATGGCGCGAGCGCAACAGGGCGCAGAACCGGGTCGCCACCGGTACCGCAGAGGGCACTGCGCCCAGGCGCAGGCGGCCCACGGGCTGGTCGGCCTGACTCGCCAGTGACTGCTGCAGCCTTTCATGTTCGTGCAGCATGCGCCGCGCGCTTGCGAGCACCTGCTCACCTTCAGGGGTGAGTCCGCAATAGGACCGGCCACGAACAACAATCGGCGTGCCCAGCTCGCGCTCCAGGGCGCGCAACGCATTGGACAGCGCCGGCTGGGTGATGTGGCAGGCCTTCGCAGCCCGTTCGAAGTGACGGTGGTCGTGCAGCGCCAACAGGTAGCGCATCGAGGTGAGCAGGTTCATGGTCCTGCAGCCTAGCAGGACCATGAAATCGCCGCACTCAATACTTCACATTGCCACGCTCGACCGACAAGCCGGCAATTTCGCAGGAAAAGGTTTCCAGCCCGTTCGGGCGCAGAAAGTGTCCGCGCGCCAAGGTCTCATAGGCCACGAGCTTGTCGGGGGACACGAACGCCTTCACCAGTCCGGTTTTCTCTTCCGGGGACAACGACTTGGCCAGAAGACGGCTGGCCCGGCTGTCAAAGCAGGACTCGGCGTTGAGGTGTTTGACCGCCAGTTCGCGCTGGTACTTGCCCGTTTTCAGGCTTTGCTCAATCGTCTGCTTGAAGTGCGTCACAAAGGCACTGGCAGCTTCGTTGACCTTGGGGTCATGGAACTGGGTGATCTTGGTCTGGAAGACAGGCTGAGCAAAGGGTGCCGACTCAGCCACAGGCTTTGACATGGGTGCAGAAGAGCAGGCAGCGAGCGCCATCAGACTGGCGGCAGACAAGAGCGGGGCGAAAAGCTTCATGGTTTTCCCTTTCATGCGATGGACATCAGAACCCACGCCCTCATCTGCGGAGCTCTAAGAAATACATCGACGCCACAAGAGAAAAGTTGACGCTTGGAACAAAGCTTTACAACCCAGTCCAAAGTGTTCAACAGAGCCTGCGCGGGCACGCGAAAGTTCAACCGCCGCCGCGCTGAATGCTCAGATCAAAAGGCTTCATGAACAGTTTGCGCTGATCCGCGTTCAGCCCCGCAAAGGCGAACACCACCAGCAAACGCTGCATCCGAAGCAACCCGATGCGTCGCTCGGGCAGAGGCGACCATGACAAGGTCAGCACGCCAGGTCCAATGTCCACCACGATCTGGCTGCCCTCCTGGCGCCAGGGATGGGCCCGGATGGCGCGAGGCATCCAGCCCAGCCACTCCGCTTCGTTACAGCCCACGTCGCGCTCAAAGCGCTCGGGATAGTCCGATTGCATGCGCTGAACCTTAGCCGCCAGCGATGGGTGGCCAGATGGCCAGCACATCGCCTTCGACCAGCGTGGCGCTCAGCCGCTGCTCGGGCGCGATGTACTTGCCGTTGACCAGCACCAGGTGCACCAGCTTGGGCGGCAGGCCGAAGGGCTCGATGATCTGGCTGATGGACGCGTCGGGCGCCACATCGAGTTCCACCTGGTTGCTGCGACGGGCGTCGGGCGGCAGGTGGTCGGTGAGCGTGGCGAAGAGTTTGAAGGTGATCTTCATGGGGAGATTGTGCAAAAAACAAAGGCCCCCGGCCAGCGACAAGGCTAGGGGCCTTAAGCGGCGGGCCGACGGGGTCAGGCGCGTCGACGCTCGTCGGCGGCGCCACTCCAGTGGCCCTGACCTTGCGCCGCCGCCAGGTACGCGTCCATCAGTCGGGTCGGGTCGGCCATGAGCTTGTCTTTCCACTCGCCCAGCTTCACCTGGCCTTCGACCAGACCGCGCATCACACCCACATGGTCGGTCCAGCCCACGCTGTTGCAACCCACCATCTGGTCGCCCTTGAACTGCAGGCTCAGGTGCTTGTGGTTGACCTTGTCGGTCAGCTCCACGTGTTCGCCGCCGGGCACGCCTTCCCAGTTGCCAAAGCTGCTGGAGATCAGGCCCAGGGTGTCGAGCACGTTGATCTGGGTCACCCCCATCAGCGCGGCCTGCTGGCCGACCATGTTGAGCGCGGCGACCCGCGCCTGTTCGGCGGCGTTGGGCTGGATCGCGCTGACAATGGTTTTGCCACTGACCTTGTCAAAGGCTTCGGCGCAGTCGCCTGCGGCATAGATGCCGGGCACATTGGTCTGCAGGTGTTCGTCGGTCAGCACGCCCACCAGGCAGCGCACACCCGAGTTTTCCAGGAAGCCGATGTTGGGTCGCACGCCGGTGGCACTGATCACCAGGTCCGCTTCGAGCTGCTGGCCCGTGGACAGGCGCACGCTCATCTTGCCGCTGGGCATGGCGCTCTGACCGATCCCGACTACCTCGGCAATCTTGCCGAGCAGGCCTTTTTCAGCGCTGGTGCCGCGCTCGATGGCTTCGACCCGGGCGCCGGTGTAGACCTTCACGCCTTTGGCTTCGCACCAGTCCTTGATCATGCCGCCCGCCGTGGGGCCCATCATGCGCGGCACCATGCGGTCGCCCATCTCGACCACCGAGAGTTCCACGCCGCGCCGCTGCAGCGACTCCATGATGATGCAGCCGATGAAGCCCGCCCCCATCTGCAGCACCTTGGCGCCGGGCTGGGCCAGGTTGGCGATGGCGCGGGCGTCGGCCAGCGTCCAGCAGCTGTGCACGCCAGGGCCGTTGACGCCGGGAATCGGCGGCGTCGCGGGCGACGATCCGGTCGCGATCAGTAGCTTGTCGAAGGTGATGGTGCTGCCATCGCTCAGCTCGATGCTTCGCTTGGCGGCGTCCAGCACCTTGGCGCGCACACCGCGCTTGACCGTGACGTGGAGCTTCTCGAAATGCCCGGCCGTGTGACGCAGGTGTGTGCCCGCTTCGCCCACATTGCCGATCAGCAGGTAGGGAATGGCCATGCGCGAATACGGCGCTTCGTTTTCGTCGCCGATCACGGTGATGCTGTCGCGCGGTGCGTGCTTGCGGATGGTTTCGGCCGCGATGATGCCGGCCGGGCCGGCGCCGAGGATGACGTGGTGGGTCATGTGTTTTTCTCCTGATTCACAAAGAAAGAAGCGGTCGCAGGGACCGCTTCTTCATGCACTCGATCCCGGCAACCAGGATCAGAGACCCAGGCGAGCCTTGGTGTCGGCGGTGGGGCGGCCTTCGGTGTCCCAGCCGCGCGCGGCGTAGTACTTGGGCAGCATCTCGGGCAGCTTGCTCACGGTGCCTTTGCCCGGGCCGGTCTTGGCGGCTTCGGTCATCAGGCGCTTGGGCAGGTTGTCGTCGGCCTTGGTGAAGCCGGC
>JBIIQD010000234.1:0-4872 GCA_044342265.1 Hydrogenophaga sp.
GGGTAGGCGGTCCAGCCGCCGTCCACCAGCCGCAAGGCGAAGTAGGCACCGAGCCCGAAGAAGGCTTGCTGACCGACCGACACCAGACCGGCCTGCCCGGCCAGCAGGCCCCAGGTGGAGGCCAGCAACATGAAGATGAACAGCGTGGTGAGCTTGTCGATGGCGTTCGCGCCGAGCACCAGCGGCAGGAAGGCCAGGACCAGGGCGGCCGCCAGCATCCAGACCATGGGGCGGTGGGTGGGGCGATTCATGGCTGTGCCTCCAGCGTCTTGGGCGCCGCAGCGCGGTTGGTGGTTCGGCGCGGCGTGGGCCAGATCGACAGACCCAGGCCATGCCGGTACTGGTTCCACAAGCGCCCACCGAGCACGGCCAGGAACAGCAGGTGGCCACCCAGCTGAAAGCCCTGGGGCGAGATCAGCGCACCGAAGCTTTGCGCCAGGCCCAGCAGAATGCCGCCCAGCAGCGTGCCCCAGAGCGAGCCGATGCCACCAATGACCACCGCCTCAAAAGCCATGATCAGCAACAGCGGACCGGCATAGGGTTCGATGGTGGCGCGCGTGGCCAGCATGGCACCGGCCAGCGCGGCCAGGGCCACCGAAATGGCGGCGGCGGCGCGGTGCACGCTGGCCGCGTCCACGCCGCACAGGGCGGCGGCTTCGGGGTCCGACGATGCGGCGCGGATCGAGCGGCCCATGCGGGTCCAGCTCAGCATGCCCTGCAGCCCGGCCAGCACCGCCACACCCAGCACCAAGGTGAGCACCGGCAACTGGCCAACCACGATGTCGCCCGGCAGCGTCCAGCTCGCCCAGGACAGTTCACCCAGCGCGTCCGCCAGCGAGCGCGCTTCGGAGCCGAACACGCCGTAGAGCCCGTTCTGGATCAGCGCGCCCAGGCCCATGGTCACCAACAGCGGCAACAAGACGCCCGCGCGCAGCGTGCGCGCCAGCACCCACTGCTGCAACAGCATGCCGACCACGCCCATGGCGGGCACGGCCACCAGCACCGCCAGCCAGGGCGACCAGCCCAGGCCGACCAGCCACAGCACGAGAAAAGCGCCCAGCATGGCGAGGTCACCGTGCGCCAGGTTGATGATGCGCATGACACCGAACATCAGCGAGAGTCCGGCCGCCAGCACGGCGTAGTAGCCCCCCAGCAGGGTGCCTTGAATGAGTGCGTCGATCATGTCGCGTGCTCCATGCCGAAATACGCTTCGGTGACGGTCTGTCGGTCCAACTCAGCCGACGCAGCGGCCAGCACGATGCGGCCCTCGCGCAAGCAGAGCACCCGGTCGGCGAACGCCATGGCGCGCCCCAGGTCCTGCTCCACCAGCAGCAAGGTGGTGCCAGCCTCGCGGCGCAGCTCCTCCAGGTGCCGGTACACGTCGTCCACTGCGCGCGGCGACAGCCCGAGCGAGACCTCGTCGATCAGCAGCACGGTGGGGTTGGTCATGAGGGCGCGGGCAATGGCCGCGGCCTGCCGCTGCCCGCCTGAGAGCGCGCCAGCGGGCCGGTTCATCAGGGGTGCGAGGGCCGGCAGCGCTTGCACCACACGCTCGATCGACCAGCCGGCATCGCCGTCGCGCAGCCGACCCCGGTGCTCCTGAGCAATCAAGAGGTTCTCGCGCACCGTCATGTCGGCAAACAGGCGCCGACCTTCGGGCACCAGGGCCAGGCCCTGCTGCACCCGGCGATGCGCGGGCTGCGCGGTGACCTCGGCGCCTTGCAGCCAGACGCTGCCACCTTGCGCCGGGTGCACGCCGGCCAGGGTACGCAGCAGCGTGGTTTTTCCCGCGCCGTTGGAGCCCACCAGGGCCACGGTTTCACCGGCCTTGAGTTGCAAGGACACCTCGCGCACGGCCACCAGTTGGCCGTGGCTGGCGCTCAGGTTGCGCGCTTCGAGCAGCACGCTCTTCGGTTCATTCGGATTCATGCGGGCACCCCACCGAGATAAGCCTCGACCACGCGCGGGTCGTTCATGACCGTTTGCGGATCGCCGTGCGCCAGCACCGTGCCGGCGTCCATGCAGACCAGCCGGTCCACCACCTTGAGCAAGGCGTGCAGCACATGCTCGATCCAGACCACCGTCAGACCCTCGTCGCGCAAAGAGCCCACCAAGGCAGACAAGGTGACCAGTTCGCCTTCGGTGAGTCCGCCGCCGATTTCGTCGAGCAGCAGCACGCGCGGCTGGGTGGCCAGCGCACGCGCCAGCTCCAGCCGCTTGCGGTCCATCAGCCCCAGGCTGGCGGCCGGGCGCTGGCTCAGGTCGGCCAGCCCGCAGCGCGATAGGCTGTGCTGCACCGCGCGCTCGGCTTCTGCTCCCCGCAGCCCAGCGCCGTGCTGTGCAGCCACCAGGGTGTTTTCAAACACGCTCAGGCCCAGAAAAGGCCGGGGCACCTGGTGCGTGCGCGCGATGCCTGCGCGGCAGCGCCGCGCAGCGTCCCAGGCGTCGATGTTCTGACCATCAAACCGCACGCTGCCGCTGCTGGCGGGCAGCGTGCCGGCCAGCACGCCAAACAGCGTGGTCTTGCCCGCACCGTTGGGGCCGACGACGCCCAGCGCCTCGCCCCGATGCAGTTGCAGGTCCACGCCGTGCAGCACCTGCAGGCGGCCAAAGTGTTTGCACACGCCTTCGGCTTCCAGGATGAGAGGGTTGGACATCGTGCTTCCCCGTGGTGATGAAGGTCAAAACGGCGCCTAAGCGCCACAGGCCGGACCGCCCTCGGGGAGGACGATCCGGGTCACAGCATCGGCTGGCGGTCAGCCCAGCTTGTAGGCGGTCATCTGGGCGGTCAGCGGCACCTTGGGGTGGTCGGCATTGGCCACGATGTCGAGGTCGAACTTGCCGTTGGCCTGGCGCTTCCACTGCACGCCCACCAGGTTGGTGGGGGTGCAGTTGGGCACCGGGCCGGCGGTGAAGTCGATGTCGCCGACGGCGGTGGGCGTCTTGAGCTTGGACATGGCTGCGGCCAGCGCGGCGCGGTCGCCCGGGTCGGTGCAGGTGCGCACCGTCGCCACGGCGGCGTCGAACAGGGATGCGGTGGCGCCGATCTGTGCGGTCCAGACCTTGCCGCTGGCCTTGGCGTAGTTGTCGGCCAGCTGCGCGCAGGTCATGCCGGTGGATGGCGAGCTGAACGGGAAGCTGCGGTGCCAGTAGGTGCCGGAATGGATGCCGTTGCCGAGCTGGCCCAGCGCTTCCATTTCGGCGGCGAACAGGCCGGCCTTGGCCGTCTGCACGATCTTGACCTGCTTGGCCAGGCCGCGCTGGGCCGCCTGGCGCCAGAACACGGCGAAGTCGGGCGGGAACGGGAAGGTGTTGAAGATTTCGATTTCTTCTTTGCGGAAGGCGGCGATCTGGGCCGAGAAGTCGGCCTGGCCGTTCTGGTACGGACCGGCGTCGAACACGGTGAAGCCAGCCTTCTGCAGCGCCGGCATCAGCGAGCGGCGGATGGCGTTGCCGTCGGCATCGGCCGGCAGCAGCATGCCCACCTTCTTGTTGGTGGCCACCTTGCTCCACTGGTCGGCGTAGAGCTTGACGAAGTTGCCGGTGCCGAAGCAGAAGTGGTAGGTCCACTTGAAGGGCGAAGGCTCGCCGGGCTTGGCACCGCGACCGAAGTAAAAGGCCTCCCAGGGGCTGGTGGTGGACAGAGCGGGCACGCCGGCGGCTTCGCAGGCATCGGCCACCGGGTTCACCGTTTCGGGGGTGGAGGTGGACAGCACGAAGTCCACCTTGTCGGCGTTGATCAGCTCGCGGGCCACGGCGGCGGCGCGCACCGGGTTGCTCTGCGTGTCCTTGGCGATGAATTCCAGGTTCCAGCGCTTGCCGCCCGCGTCGATGCCGCCGGCCACCTGCTTGCGCACCTGGTCCATCACCCAGCCGTCGCCTTCGCCAAACAGCGCCAGCGGGCCGGAGCGGGGGCTGACCACGCCGATGCGCAGGGTGTTGCTCTGTGCGCGGCCGATCATGGGGAAAGCACTCAAGCCAGCCACAGCCAGGCCGGTTGTCAGAGCGTGGCGACGTGAAACGCCAGCGGAAGAAGTGTCGTTTTGAACTGTCATGTTTGTCTCCTGACCGGCACACCAAGCACCGGCAATGGTTGAGGGTAAAAAATCAGCGCTGCACCCCGCGAGGCAAGGTGGCAAGTTCGAAACCAAAGTTCAATCAGTCACCGGCACACCACCCGCACCGCACGAAACAACGTCAACCAAGGGCACCGCCGGGCTGGCTTTGCCAGACGGCCAGTGCCGCCCCCTGGGGGGGTGACGCGAAGCGGCGCGGGGGGGAACCTTCAAAACGGAAACTGCGGCAAGGAAGCCTTGACCGTGATCCACTTCCAGCGCGTGTACTCGTCGATGTCGGCCGGGCCGCCCACCGAAGAGCCGTTGCCACCCAGGCCAGGACCACCGAAGGGGTTGGTGCAGTCGTCGTTGACGGTCTGGTCGTTGATGTGGACCATGCCGGCGTTCAGGCGCTCACCCAGGGCCATGGCACGACCCACGTCTTTGCTGATCACGGCGGCGGAGAGTCCACCCTGGCTGTTGTTGGCCAGCGCCACGGCTTCGTCGTCGGAACGGAAAGTGACCAGATTGACCAGCGGGCCGAACGGCTCTTCGTCGAAGCTGCGCATGCCGGGCTTGACGCCCGAGAGCACGGTGGGCTTGTAGCAAAGGCCATCAAACGTGCCACCGGCTTCCAGCGTGGCGCCCTGCTGCACCGTGTCCTTCACAACCGAGTCGAAGCGCGCCAGTTGCTTGGCGTCGATCATCGGGCCCAGGGCCACCTGGCCGCTGGCGCCGTCGCCCACCGGCAGGTGCGTGGCCTTGCCGACCAGGCGCGCCTTGAGGCCTTCGACCACCGAAGCGTGCACCAGCACGC
>JBIIQD010000235.1:0-4871 GCA_044342265.1 Hydrogenophaga sp.
CGATGCGCGCGGTCTACGAGCAACTCGTGCTGAACCCGGCGCAGATCGAAAGAACACTCAAGGCTGGCGCAGACAAGGCGCGGGACATCGCCACGCCATTCACGGCCCGGTTGCGACAGGCCGTTGGTTTGCGCTCTTTGGCTTCTTTGGCCACAGACACTCGCTCCAAGGCAACGAAGATGGCAGCACCCGCTTTTAAGCAGTATCGCGAGAAAGACGGACTGTTTTATTTCAAGTTGCAGGATGCTCAGGGCAAGTTGCTGATGCAGAGCAGCGGATTTGTTGCACCCAGGGATGCTGCGCAAGCGGTCACCCAGCTCCAGCAACAAGGAGCAATCGCCCTCATCAACCTGCGAAGCCAGCTATCAAAGCTGGCGCCGGACACTGAAATTCTTGCCACACTGCAACACTTCACGGAAAAAGCGCTTTGAGCAAGGTCCTTTGTGGCACAAGAAACATCACCACCAACAGCCTGCGCAGGGCCGGTAAAACCGTCCGTTGTGAGGTCCGGAGTTCCTAAGCCGGTCGTCAACAAACCGCAAAAGTAAAATCAAGGTCCGCAAAAGGCCTCAAATAGGTATCGCCAACTGCCTGCGTTACCGATATGCTGGTCACCCACTGTACTGAATCCAATCGCCTTCGCCATGAGCATTTTTGTCATTGATGACCATCCCTTGATGCGCGAAGCCGTCGTCATGCTGCTTCGCCGCCTTCGCACATCGACCCAGGTGATCGAACTGGAGCGACTGGCCACGGTCAGCCGGGCCATCGCCGAACACGGCGAACCCGAGCTGGTCTGCCTGGACCTCAAGCTTCCCGATACCCACGGCGTCTCGGGTGTGCGCGAGGTCCGACAGATGCTGCCCGATACCTCGCTCATCGTGCTATCGGCTTCACCGGCCTCTGACTACGAGGATCTGGCCAAGGAGGCAGGTGCCGATGCGTACGTAGAGAAATCGGCCGGTGCGGCGCAGATCGGGCGTGTGCTGCGCGAGTTTTTGGCCGACGAACCCGAAGACGAAAACGCGCCGACGATCCCGGAAAAGCTCTCCAAGCGTCAAAAGCAGTTGCTGGTGATGCTGGACCGAGGTCTGTCCAACCGCGACATCGCTGAAGCGCTGCAGATCAGCGAACACACGGTCAAGGTGCATTTGTGGCGGCTGTTCCGCCGACTGAATGTCAAAAGCCGTTCGCAGGCCAGCCATTTGGCCAGGACCGCCGGACTGCTGGACCTCTGACCCGCAAGCGCCTCTTTCAGGTCGGCACGTCCGGCATGCCCTGTTCCTGTGTGTACATCGGCAGCATCACCCTGAAGACACTGCCGCGACTGGCCTTAGACGAAAGCGCCAACTGATAGCCCATCATTGTCGCCAGCTTGGAGACAATGGTGAGGCCCAGGCCCAGACTGTCTTCGGTACCGTGGTGCTGGGGAATCCGGAAAAACTCCTGAAAGATTGCCTGCTGGTGTTCTCTTGGGATGCCCACGCCAGTGTCCCAGACCTCGAACACCAGCATGTCTTCGCGATGCCGCAGACCCAGCAACACACCACCCTGGCTTGTGTGTTTGAGCGCGTTGGACAGCAAGTTGCCCAAAATTCGCCGCAGCACCACGGGATCGGCCCAAAGGATGGTCGGGCGCGAATAGGTGCGCAGTCTCAGCGACTTGCCAGACGCCACGGGCGCAAACTGCAGGGCCAGATCGGCAAAGAGCTGTCGAACATCCACGTGCTGAAGCCGCACTTTGTAGTTGCCAGCATCAATGCGGGTGAGGTCGAACAACGAGTCAAACAGCTCATTGATGGCTCGGGTCGACTGCAAAATGCGCGGCGAGATCTCGCGCGCCATGTCAGGCTCAGACGCCAGCCAGTCGGCATACAGACTCAAGGCATGCACCGGTTGACGCAGGTCATGGGCTGCTGAAGCCAGAAACCGGTTCTTGGTGGCGACCGCCTGCAATGACGTTCTCGTCTGCAGGGTCAGTGAGTCAATCAATTCCTGGTTGGAGAACTGCAACTCGAAACTGGAACGGAACACCTGGTTCAGTCGCTTTCCCGCCGACATCAACAACCACCAGAACAGCAGCAGCATGACCAGCAATCCGGCGCTGGTGTTGATCGTCATGGCATTGGTGGTTTCTGGCGACCACAGCAGGGGATGCACCACCAAGGTGGCGGCCACCACGGCCATCACCGTGTTCGCATAGCTGCGAAACACGGGGACATAGGCGCTGAACGACACCAATGCAATCAGCCCCTGTCCCAGGACCAGCATGCCACAAATGAACTGGACGCCGATCTCTGATCTGCCGTAAGTCATCGGCACAACACTGGCCCACAAAAGGGCAACCACCACCCACGACCACCGAAATGTTCGAAGGAAAGCCTCACGCTGCGAGCCTTCTTGGCTGTCAAACCGCAAACGGTAGACGCCCAGCATGCGATAGCGGAACGCCATCATGAACAGCATGGCCGCTGTCCAGCCCAGCAGTACCCACAAGTGGACCTCACCCCACAGCATGTACACCGCCAGCGGAACGGCCGCCAACGCAGCGCCCAGCGTAGGCCTCACGTTGTCCATCAGCACCCCGATGAGCCGAGCGTTCACCCACTGCTCACGCACCTCGGGGGTGGCAGGCACGTGCTGGTAGGTGGCGGGCTGGGTGTCAACAAGCATGGCGGAGGTAGGTTGCGGCGATTGTCGCACTGCGCCCGCCAGGTGAAACGAAGAAAAGCGCTGCGTGTCCTGCTGCTAAAATCGCAGGCTTCGACGCGGAGAGATGGCAGAGTGGTCGAATGCACCGGATTCGAAATCCGGCGTACAGGTCCTCCTGTACCGAGGGTTCGAATCCCTCTTTCTCCGCCAAGGCCATTCCTTCTTCAACGCCCACAGCATGTGGGCGTTGTCGTCTCTGTGGCTCATCCGGCGTTCTGGGTCGGCGCCTGCCAGCGGAAGAACATCGGATAGACCTTCTCGACCACCGGCCCATCAAAAGCCCAGGCCTTGCATTGCCCCAGGTGTATCGGCGGACGACCATCGGCGGGCGGCGCAAACGACGCCGAGCGGGTCTGGAAGGCAGCGGTCGCGAGGTTGAACAGCAGCTCTCGCAGGTGGGTGCAACCGGCCGTTCCACCCAGATGCCGTTCGATGGTCTTGCGCCAGCCCTTGCCCAGCGTTTCGCCAATCAGACCCTGCATCGGTGGCATCGCTTGTGGACAAGGGTCATGGGGGTGGGCGTCCATACACACCTCCACCGCCCGGATCACCATGGTCTCGTCGACCGTCACACGAATGCTCATGTGGTGAATGGGTTCGTGCGGCGCCCACTCGCCTTCGCCTTCGATCTCAAAGGCGTGTGGTTTGGTGTCGCGCATCTCGCCTTCGATGTCCCACAGACCATCGTCGCGATGGAAGCCGCGGTATTCGACGCGGCGGGTATGCATCGGCTTGCGGGAATGGGGCGTGGGCAATGGCAAGGAGGACCTCAATGGCAGAAACAGGGTCCGTGATTCTCCCCGATGGCCACCACGTACCGCTACTGCGAAGCGCGCACCAGCGCCACGCCTGCACGCACCAGCCGCTCCAGATCTTCGACCTTCGTCACCGGCGCCATGCGCGCCAGCCGCACCTGGGCGCCCATCAGCAAGACCCAGGGGCGGTCAACGTCGTCGGACAAGGCGCTCGACGGGTCGCGCAACAGCGTTTCGATCGCGCTTCGATGGCCTGTCTGGTTCAGCCAAAACGCCCCCGCAGTGTTGTCCGCGGCCATGACCATCAAGCCCGGCAGCACCACGCTTTCCACTGCACGCAAGGTGCGCGCATCAATCTGTTGTCCCACCTCCGCACCAAAGAACAAATCGAGTGATTTGTCGAACGCAAAGCCCGCCGCTTTTTGCGCCAGCGAGGCCAGCAGCCCATCACCTTGCGCCAGCGTCACGGCCGGGATCTCTTTGCCCTTGGGCACGCCCATCAACAGCACCGGAGCATTCGGGACACCAAAGCCGTCGGCCCACCAGCGCAAGTTGTGGGCGCGTGTCTGGCCTTTGCGTTTGTGGCGCAGGCGGCGGTATTCGGCCGTCCAGGGCACCCCGTCGGTCTTTCCTTCCCATCGGGTCAGGTCGTGCGCGCCGTCAATCTGCCATTCGCACGACCAGCCGCGCGCAGTCGAACCGGCGCGCATGAGATCAAGCTGCTGTTGACTTTTTCGTCTGGCCCATCGGGAAATCGCCACACCCGCCACCACGACGGCGGCAAAGAAGGCCAGCAAGGGCAGCAAGCTTTGAAGCATGGAAAAACCTTTCCAAAAGAAGCTGGCTCAATGCACCAACGGTAGGGATACCCTTGGCAAGGGCACCCGCCCCAGCGCATCGCCCCACATCGCTTTCCAAGGCGGCCAGTCGTGCCCGCCTGGCGCAGAAAGCTGGTGTGAGGCAGGCAGGATATCTGCCATCAACGGTGGCATGAAGGGCTGGAGACGGTCGCGGTCGCCATACCCCATGTACAGAGGTGGCCGCGACTGCAATGGATCGGCATAGCCCTGGAGCCAGAGCAGCAGCATGTGCTCGATTTGCGAGGATTTGGGCTGGACTTCAGGTCGCCAGCGCAACAGGCCACCCGCATCCCGCACCTCCTGCAACACCGGCTTCGGGGCCACGTAGGGCGCCAGCGCAATGATCCCGTCCACCTCATCGGGGTGGGCCAAGGCGTAGCGCATGGCGCCAAACCCGCCAAGCGAGATGCCCGCTACCCAGACGGTGCGGTAGCCCTGGGCGCGTGCGGGCCGGATCACGTCTTCGTGCAGCCGCAGTTCGAAGCTGCCGTTGTAAAAGTAAGCCAGGTGCGCATCGGCAATCACCACATCGGCGTCGATGCCA
>JBIIQD010000019.1:0-13079 GCA_044342265.1 Hydrogenophaga sp.
TAGCCCGCACATGCTCGACGAGCCGGCGCGCCGCTACGACGAGTGGAAGGGAGAGCGTTATGAAGGTTCATCGTGCCGGGGCGCAAGGGCTGACTCCGAATGGGACATGGACGCGCTCAAGCGCCCATTGGGCATTTACTACCGCATCAACAAGGCGTCGGTGGTCGACATGCAGGCAGCGAACGCCGATATCGGCGCCATCTACGGGTCTGCGCAAGTTCAGGACGGATGGGACCGCGTGTCCAATCTTGACCAAGCGCCTGACTCCCACGACCCAGCCGCGTTGCCGACGCAAACACGGCGCGTTTCGTGCAGTCGCAAGTTGACCGGGCTCACGCTATATGGAAAGGCCTTGCTCTACCTGTCAGCCGAGCCTTGGACGATGCGCGCAAGATGCCGCTGCTGGGCATGGAGAGCGCCCACGACGTCAAGTGCTTTGCCCCTGATGACTGGGCGGCTGGTCAACTCTGACCCCTCACGCAATAGAAGGCCGCATTTCCCGCCAAAGACCTTCATCCAGTGCCAACGCCGTACATCCGGGTCGACAAACAAGGCAAGACCGAGCAGGCCACCCACGGCTCGTTTGACAACAACATCGACGTTGTCGAGGCGACCCTTTTCCATATCACGGGACAAGCACCTGTGAAGCCGATCGAATGGCTGGACTATTGATCAAAAGGGATCAGGAGGATTCACCATGAAAAGTACTGTCAAGCTCAACAGCCATGGCAATGACGTTGCAGAGCTCACCCGCCTGCTTGCTCAGCGCGGATTTCTGGCCCAAGAGACATCAGCCTTTGACGCCCGCGTCAAGACCGCCGTCATGGGTTTCCAGTCGCAGAACCTGGACGAGCGCGGCCTGCCGCTCAAGGTCGACGGTGTCGTCGGACCCGTGACCTGGTGGGCGCTCATGCACCCTAAAGTCAACGTGCTCGTGCCCGGACCTGACCTGCCGGGAAGGCTGCCTGCGGGCGGTTCGGCGTTGGGGCGAGCAGCGCTCAAGGTCGCGCTGGCCGAGATAGCGGCGGGCGCCGGGGAGTCGGGCGCAAACAACTCGGGTCATTTCGTGCGCAAGTACCTCAACGGCATCATTGATCCGCCCGCTGACTGGTGTGCGGCCTTCGTCAGCTGGTGCTACGACCAGCATCCGAACGGCTGCCCCTACGGCTACAGCCTGGGCGCCCGCGATGTTCTCAAGCGCTGCCGCGCACGCGGCTGGGTCTATGACCACCGAGCCAACGCGCCACAGCCGGGCGACATCGTCGTCTGGCGGCGTGGCCCCATCGACGGCTGGCAGGGACATGTGGGCCTGGTGTACGAGGTCACTCCCGGCGGCATGCTGTACACGATTGAAGGCAACAAAGGCGGATTCCCGTCGCGCGTGCGCCGCTTCAGCTACGTGCTGCGCAGTATGGACACACTGCTCGGTTTTGCGCGGGTGTGACCAGGTACCTGGAACGGCGCGAGGACGCAGAACCCTTCAGCGCAGACCCATGCAGTTGGCGTAGAAGGTTGTGGTGGCAGGCCAATCGGAGAACACGCCCATCACGCCGACGTCTTTGGCCAGCACATGCAGCGCATTGAGCATGTCGCCTTCGGTCTTCACCGCGCTGTCGAAGGTCTGGTAGTAAAAGCCGTTGTTGCCATCGGCCAGGATGCCCGAACGCTCCAGCGTCCAGGTGATGAGGCCCAGACCGGCGGCCTTGGCGTCTTTGGCGGCTTTTGAAGGAACAATCTTTCCGCCATCGGCCGCCAGCAGCGCGAAGGTCGGTGGCGCCCAGATGTTGATGCCCTGGCTCTTGTAGCCGACCAGGGTGTTGTAGTCCGGCAGATCGGCAACGGTGTTGGCATCGTCGAGGTAGACAGCCTGCTTGCCAAAAGCCGCTTCGTTGTTGACCCAGTACAGCACGTCATCAATGTTGAACGACTGGGGCCATACGTTGCGCGGGGCCACACGGGCCTTCTTGTACTCGTCGATCATCTTCTGCGCGTAGGCCTGCTGGGTGAAGCCGTCGAACGGCATGGTCACGCTCGGGCTCTTGAGTTCGGGCGTCATCTTCGCGCCCAGCTTCTTGAACAGCTCGATCGATTCGACGTGCGTCATCAGCGTGCCGCTGCTGGGGCCCGAATACAGATCGGTGCGCCAGTTGGCGGTGCCGCCCAGGTACTGTTCGGGCGTGCGGGCGGCCGGGTTTGAGGCGTCCATCTTGCCGCGCAGCGTGCGGAACTCCGCCAGTGTGATGTCGCTGGTGCGGCATTCGGCCCTGGCTGGTGTGACCACCTTGCCGTCGGCGTCGATCACGGCGGGCACAAAAGGCTGCGTGCACTTGGCGGCCAGCGGCGTGACCAGGATGTTGGTGGTGGTGTGCAGGTCGTTCTGGGCATGGCGGCAGACGAGCTCTTTGTCCTTGGTGAAAGTCACATCGCATTCCAGGATGCCCGCACCCATGCGCGCGGCAGCAGTGTACGACTCCACCGTGTGCTCGGGGAACTGCATGGCGGCACCGCGGTGACCGATAGAGAAGTCGCGCGGGGTGAAATCACCGCGCTTGGCGCAACGCTGAAGATCGCGCTTGAGCGGGCTCTCAGCCATGTCGTCGACCAGGAAGAACGGGCGCGGGCCAAGCTGGACCTGTGCAGGGCGTTCGGCGCCAGCGGCGCGCTGGCTGCTCGGCCCCTCGCCGCTGGGCTGGGCCATGGCGGAGGACGTAGCCAGCACCAACAGGGGCAGGCGAATGGTGCGGGAAAGGACGGACATGGTGGAACCTCCGTGGGAGATGAATGATCGGTGACTTGGCTACCCCTCGCAAGGGGCGGTTCTTTGCATCATCGGAAGTCGATGTGAAAGGCCCGTGACGCCATCGATCTGCCCAAAGTGCCTGGCGCCGACAGGGTCAAGGATTGCACAGGCCCAGCGATGACCGCACACTGCCCATCCGGCGCCGCCATCAACCGCAAGGCCTCCCATGCACCCGACCACACTGTCAATCCTGCATCGCATCTTGCGACCAATCGCCTCAGCGGCCCTGGCCCTTGCACTGACCTTTGGGGCGGCCGCACCCGCCGTCGCCCACCACGGCTGGACCTGGGCCGAGGACGCCAGTGCCCAACTCTCCGGCACCATCGTCTCAGCCAAGCTGGGCAACCCGCACGGCGAACTCACCCTGGCCGTGGAAGGCGCCAACTGGATCGTCGAGGTCGGCCAGCCCTGGCGCAACGAGCGTGCCGGCCTCAAGGACGACATGCTGGTCAAGGGCGTGAAGCTCGTCGTGACCGGCAACCGGCACAGCGACCCGAAGAAGAAGGTGCTCAAGGCGGTTCGGCTGGTGATCGACGGCAGGATGTTCAACCTCTACCCCGATCGCAGCTGATGCGCAGATCCACTGCGCGCGCTGGTGCCTGACGCCGGTGGAAGCACTGGCCGCGGCCCTTCAGGCGAGCGAGCTGTCACAGCTGCTGCGCTCGACGGTCTGGCTCTACCCGCTGATCAACACCGCACACCTGGTGGGCATTGCCCTGCTGTTCGGCGCCATCGTGCCGCTCGACCTGCGGCTGCTCGGCTGGTTCGGGCATGCACCGACGCCGCTACTGGCCAGCGTGCTGTTGCCCGTCTCCGTCACCGGCCTGGGGCTCGCGCTGCTGACCGGTTCGCTGCTCTTTGCCACACGACCGCTGGACTACGTGGTCGAGCCGCTGATGGGCATCAAGCTGGCATTGCTGTGCCTGGCGGTGGTCAACGCGCTGTGGCTTCGCCGCAGGCCAGAGTGGAGGCGGGCGGACGCAGAACAGGGTGCGCCGCTGCCACAGGGCTGGCGCATGCACGCGGCGCTGTCGATCCTGTTCTGGCTCGGGGTGATCGCCGCCGGGCGCCTGATCGGCTACCGGTAGGTCAGTCTGCGACCACCTTCCGCTGTGCGCGCGTCTGCAGCAGGACTCGCTCCCGCTCATTGCCGGCCAAGCCCGCCGCTTGCAGGAACGCCGCCCGGGCTTCTTCGCGCCGCCCGAGCTTCTCCAGCAGGTCGCCCTGCACCGCGGGCAGCCAGTGGTAGCGCGCCAGCGCCTTGTCCAGCAGCAGAGGCTCGAGGATGGCGAGGCCTGCGGCCGGCCCCTCGGCCATGCCGACAGCGACCGCGCGGTTGAGTTGGACCACGGGCGAGGGCGCGACGCGCATGAGTTCGGTGTAGAGCGCGGCGATGCGTGGCCAGTCGGTGTCTTCGGCGTGCGCTGCGCGCCCGTGACAGGCGGCGATCAGGGCCTGCAGGCGGTAGCGGCCGGTGGGCTGACCCAGCGCCTGCGCGCGATCAAGCGCCGCAAGGCCGCGGCGGATCAGCAGCCGGTCCCATCGCAGCCGGTCCTGGTCGGCCAGCAGGATGGGGTGGCCTTCGCGGTCGGTGCGCGCGGCGGTGCGCGAGGCCTGGATTTCCATCAGCGCCAGCAGGCCCAGCACCTCGGCCTCGTGCGGCGCGAGTTCGGCCAGCATGCGGCCCAGGCGCAGGGCCTCATCGCACAGCGCGGGGCGCATCCAGTCGCTGCCGCTGGTCGCGGTGTAGCCCTCGTTGAAGACCAGGTAGACGACTTCAAGCACCGAGCCCAGGCGCTCAGTCAGCTGCTCGCCTTGCGGCACCTCGAACGGCACCTGCGCGTCGGCCAGAGCGCGCTTGGCGCGGACGATGCGCTGTGCGATGGTGGGCTCGGGCACGAGATAGGCGCGCGCGATCTCGCCGGTGGTCAGGCCGCCCAGCAGCTTGAGCGTCAGCGCGACGCGCGCCTCGGGGCTCAGCAGCGGGTGGCAGGCGGTGAAGATCAGCCGCAGCAGGTCGTCGCCGAGGACGGCGTGTTCGCGCCGCTGGTCGATCGCATCGCTGAAGTCGGGCACCACGTGCGCCTCCATCGCCTGCAGGTCGCTGGCGATGTCGCCGTGCCGCGCATCGGCCATCTGGCGGTGGCGCAGGTGGTCGAGGGCGCGATTCAGCGCGGTGGTCATCAGCCAGGCGCCGGGTTTGGCCGGCAGCCCGTCCAGCGGCCAGCGTTCCAGAGCGGCGACCAGCGCGTCCTGCGCCAGCTCTTCGGCCACGCCCACATCGCGCACACGCCGCGCCACGGCCGCGACGATGCGGGCGGATTCGATGCGCCAGACGGCGGCAATGGTGTCGTGGACGGCGGAATGCACGTGAGCAGATTACATCTGCTCGGGCGCCGCGGCTTCGTCCATCCAGAACACTTCCCACTGGTGGCCATCGAGGTCGGCGAAGCCGTCCTGAAACATGAAGCCAAAGTCCTTGGCCTCCGGTATGCGGGTCGCTCCGGCGGCCACGGCCTTGCGGATGACTTCCTCGACCTCGGCGCGGCTGTCGACCGACAGGGCCAGGATCACCTCGGTGGTTTTCCGGGCATCGCCGATGGGCTTCTGGGTGAAACCCTGGAAGAAGGGCTCGACCAGCAGCATGGCGTAGAAGTTTTCGCCAATCTCGAGGCAGGCGCCCTGCTCGTTGGTGAAGCGCGGGTTGAAGCTGAGGCCGAGCGACTTGAAGAAGGCCTGCGAGCGAGCCATATCTTTGATGGGCAGGTTGACGAAGATCTGGCGGAACATGGTGGGGGTCCTTTCAGGTTTCTCTCAGGGTTGTCCAGCGCCGAGTTGCTGGTCCAGGATTTTCATCTTGTCCAGCGCCTCGCTGGGTGGGAACTCGTCGAGCTCGATCAGCTGGCGCAGCTCGATCACGGCGGGCTTCCCTCTTCCGGCGGGGTTGGGGAAACGGCGGCTCCATTCCATCGCCTCTTCGCGCGAGCGCACCTGGATCAGGGTGTAGCCAGCGATCAGCTCCTTGGCTTCGGCGAACGGGCCATCGACGACCTTGCGCCCGCCGACTTCGTCGTAGTGGATGCGCCAGCCGGTGCGGCTGGGGTGCAGGCCGCTGCCGTCGAGCAGCACGCCCGCGCGCGCCAGCTCCTCGTGGTAGGCGGCCATCTCGGCCATGAGTTCTTCGGGCGCTTCGGGCATGAGCTCGGCTTCGAAATCGGGGCAGGACTTGACGATGATCATGAATCGCATGGTGGGTTCTCCGGTGGTCAGACCTTGCAGGCGGGCGGTTGCATGTCGGGTTGCATCATGCTGTTGTGGTTGCCTTCGGTGTCGCGGAACACGACGTACTCGCCCACACCGGGAATCGCCATCGGCTCGCCGATCACCTCACCGCCCGCCTCGCGCACTCGCTGCATCGCTGCGCGGATATCGTCGACTCCGATGACGACCGAGGGATGCTGCATCGGCCAGTCGGCCTTGAACGGAAACAGCCCGCCATTGATCGAGCCCAGCGCGGCCTCGGGCGGCATCGGCGGGCGGGCCCCGGCCGGCGCGGTGTTCACCAGCAGGTAGTCGCCCATCTGCGGGCCGAGGAACTGGTGGGTCCAGCCGAAGGCGGCGGCGTAGAAGCGCGCGGCGCGTTCGTGGTCCCTGTAGGGCATTTCAAAGTGCACAACGGCGCACATCTGCACGGTGGTGGTGGTCATGTGGGGTCTCCTCTGGTGGGGGTTTCACAGACCGCCTTCAACGCCAGCAGGGCCTTGGGCCAGGTTTCACTCATCCAGCCGTCGTAGGTGCCGAACACGTCGACGTCGACGTGCACGCGGGTGCCGCCGGCTTCGTCGGTGAACGTATAGTTCTCGAAACACGGTGCCCAGGCGCGCACGGCCTCGCTGGTGGTGTCTTCGACGCCGTTGTTGATCATGCCGAGGTGGCGGATGGACACGAACTCGGCTGGCCGGTGCTCGGCAATCTCGGCGAGCATGCCGTCGCCGTTCGGTCCACAGAAGCGGATCGGCGTGCCGACCGCCCAGGAGCCTACGTAGCGCGAGCCTTCGCAGAACGTCTCGGTCCAGCGCTCGTAGGTGGGGGAGTACAGCGTGGTTCGCCAGACGTGTTCGCGCGGCGCCTGGATCAGGATCTCGTGGTGCTGGGTGGGCATGGCAGGCTCCATTGGGGGTGTCATGCCCCTACGACGAAACAGCCAGCGCCGTTTCGACACCCGCAGACCGGGGGAAAACCCTGATCAGGCTTGACTCTCGTCGTAGCAGGGTGCCAGCGGCCGCACCTCGACCGTGCACCACTGCGCCGCCGGGCATTCGTGGGCGTAGGCAACCGCCTGCTCGCGGGTGACGTTCTGCAGCAGGAAGAAGCCGCCGATCATTTCCTTGGCCTCGGCGAACGGGCCGTCCAGGGTCTGCGCCCGGCCGCCAGCGTGGCTGACGCGCACCGCGTCGTCCAGCCCGGCCAGCGACTCGACCGCCTTGAGCTTGCCCTGCGCCGCCAGCCGCTCGCCGAACGCCACCATCGCGGCGTACGCGGCCCGGCCTTCGGCCTCGGTGCGGGTGGCGCGCTGGCCGACGGGTTCGTGGATCAGAAGCATGTAGGTCATCGGGTTACTTTCGACAGGAGCATGCAAGGATGCTACACAGGCGCATGGTGCACGAAAAGCACCGCATTTCCCGGCCAGATGTGGCGTTAAGACCGCGCACTGGCCACTAACATTGGTCCTCACCTTCACTCTGCCCACCATGGCGCTCTACGAAATCATCTACACCAGCCTGGCCTCGCGCGACATGCCGCCCGAGGAACTGGCGCAATTGCTGGACAAGGCCCGCGCACACAACGCTTCTCAGGGCATCACCGGCATGATGATCTATCACCGGCGCGAGTTCATGCAGCTGCTTGAAGGCGAGCAGGCGGTGGTGCAAGCTTTGTACAACCGCATCGCCAGCGACCCGCGCCACCAGCAGCTGCGCAAGATCTGGGACGGCCCGGTCCGCGAGCGGGGGTTTGCCGACTGGGGCATGGCCTTCGTCGCACCGGACGCACTGGCGCTGAGGGGAAAGCCGGGCTACCAGGACCTGTTGGACCAGGGTCTGCGCCAGACGCCGGACGACTCGACCGGCAAGCAACTGTTGCTGGCGCTGCGCGACGAATTCCTCTGAGCCCGACGAACGGGCGGACAAGCCCACACGCCGACAAGGCTTAACCGGCCATGGTGGAATCCCGCTTTGACCGCACAGGAGAACACCGTGCCCAAGACCTTCGAAACGTTCAAGAGTGTCGCCCTGGCCGAAGGGTTTGACGAGGTGCTGGAGCGGGAATGGGCGCCAGACACGGTGCTGGAAGAACACACGCACGCCTTTGCGGTGAAGGCCATGGTGGTCCAGGGGGAGCTGTGGCTGACGGTGGGCAAGGAAACACAGCATCTCAAAGTTGGCGACCTGTTTTCGCTGGAACGCGGTGTGCCTCACGCCGAGCGCTATGGCGCAGAAGGTGCGACCTACTGGGTGGCCCGGCTGAACTGACATGCCGCGGTCTGCTGCCGGGTCGGGTGCAACGGCAGCACAGGGTAATCACGGGTAGGCACTGGTGCGTTGCGGCCAGATGCTGACACCCGGGACCGAAACAGCAGCGAAACAGCAGCATCTCGGTCCCACACCCGTGGACCACCCTTCGCGACAATGGCCACGCGGGATGCAAAACACCTGCCCACCTTTCAACGGAGATGACCATGACAGCTTTGAGCAGCCATCACGCAGCTGCCGCATTGCAGGCGGCGCTGGACGAATCCGTCGCGGCTCGGCGCGCGCCCTTTCTGGTCGGCATGACAGCACGCTCGGACGCAGTGACGTTCGCTGGAGCGGCAGGCGAAGCGGCGCCCGGCCGCGCCGCCACAACAGACACGGTGTTCCGCATCTTTTCCATGACCAAGGCCGTCGGTTCGACCGCCGCGATGATCCTGATCGATCAGGGCGCAATCGACCCCGACACCGAGGTCGCGTCGGTGCTGCCGGAGTTTGGTGCCTTGCAGGTGCTGGAGGGCTGGGACGGCGATCGGCCGCGTCTGCGCGCTCCGCGAGTGAAAGCGACGGTGCGCCACCTGGCCACGCACACGTCCGGCCTGGAGTACGAGTTCTGGAACCCGGACGTGGCCGACTACCTCACGCGCACCGGCCGTCCGTCGATCCTGGCCGGCACCCGCGAGGCCATGGCTTACCCGCTGATGAGCGACCCGGGCACGCGTTGGGGCTACGGTCCTTCCATCGACTGGCTGGGTCGGATGGTGGAGCAGGTCGCCGGCCAGCGCATCGACACGTTTCTCAAGCGGCACCTGTTCGACCCCCTGGGCATGTCCGACACCGATGTCGAAGTGCGTCCGCACATGGCGCCACGGCTGGCGGTGGTGAAGGCGCGCGGTGAAGACGGCCACTTCGCCGATTTCGACCTGGCGCCACCGAGCCAGCCCGAGGTCTACGGCATGGGTCATGCCCTGTATTCGACGCCGCAGGACTATTTGAGATTTCTGCGCCTGTTCCTCAACCGGGGGACGCTGGACGGCGCGCGCGTGCTCAGCGAAGCCGCGGTCGAGCGCATGCTGCGCAACCACATGGGCCCACTCCAGTTCCAGAAGATGCTGACCGCAGCGCCGCCAGTGACGGCCGACTTCGACCCGTTCGAGGGCACCGTCAAGACGCACAGTCTGGGCTTCATGCGCAACGAGGCCGACATCGCCGGGCGGCGGCGCGCCGGCGCACAAAGCTGGGCCGGTGTGCTGAACACCCACTACTGGCTGGACCTGCAGAGCGACATGGCAGCGGTCATCATGACCCAGTCGCTGCCGTTCGTGGAGCCGCCGTTCATGCAGGCCTACGAACAGTTCGAGACCGCCGCCTACCGCTGAGGCGCGGCGCAGCCCCGCGCAGCGAGAGGCCGAGCGACCGCGCCGTTCAGAGCTTCGAAAAATCCGGCTTGCGGCGCTCCATGAAGGCGCCAAAGGCCTCCTTCGCGGCGGGCTCACCGAGCATGCGTCCGAAGCTGGCACCCTCTTCGGCCATCACGGCCAGCACTTGCGCCGCATGGCCCTTCTTCATCAGGCGCTTGGTCTCGACCAGCGAGGCCAACGGTTTGGCCGCCAGCTTGCGCGCGACCGACTGGGCATAGCCGGTGGTTTCGCTGGGCGCCAGCACGCGGTTGACCAGCCCGACTTCGAGCGCGGCCTCGGCCATGAAGGGTTCGCCCAGCAGCAGCGCCTCGGCCGCGCGGTGGTAACCCATCATCTGCGGCACCAGGAGGCTCGATGCGGCCTCGGGGCACAGGCCGAGGTTGACGAACGGCATCGAGAAGGCGGCGTTGTCGCCTGCGTAGATCAGGTCGCAATGGAACAGCAACGTGGTGCCGATACCGACTGCCGGGCCGCAGACCGCCGCCAGCAGCGGCTTGGGGAACTGGGCGATGCCACGCAGGAATCGGAACACCGGTGAGTCTTCGGTCGCAGGCGGATTGTTGAGAAAGTCGCCGATGTCGTTGCCGGCGCTGAAGGTGGTTTCGTTGCCCTGGAACACGACCACGCGCACTGCCGGGTCGGCGGATGCTGCGGCGATCGCGTCGGCCAGCGCGCCGTACATGGCGGCGGTGATCGAGTTCTTCTTGTCGGGGCGGTTGAAGGTCAGCGTGGTGATGCCGGCTTCGGTGTGGACGAGGATGTCGGACATGGTGTGGTGCTCGTTCAGAGGGTTCAAAAGTCGGCGCAAGGTAACACGAAAGCGCCGTCCGGCGCGGGGTGGTCTGCCCAATCCGCGACACGCTGACGCCACGCTTCTACACTTGGTCGCATCCTGCTGTCCATGAGGCCTCCGATGCCCCGACCAACTCCGCCCCTTTGGTTGCGCGCCCTGCTGACTGCGCTCTGGCTGCTGCTATTGCCCAACGTAGTGACAGCGCAGGCCCTGGCGCCAGCAGCGCCTCCTCCCGCCGCGCAGAAGCCCAAGGTCGCCCTGGTGCTCTCGGGTGGTGGCGCGCGAGGTCTCTCGCACGTGGGCGTGCTCAAGGTGCTGGAGGAGATGAAGGTGCCGGTGGACATGGTCGTCGGCACATCGATGGGCGCGATCATCGGCGGCCTGTACGCGGCGGGCATGAGCGCTGACGACCTGGAGCGCGAGTTGCTGAAGGTGGATTGGGGCGACGTGTTCGAGCGCCGAGCGCCGCGCCAGCTGCTGTCGCAGCGCCGCAAGGAAGAAGACTTCGAGCTCTCGCCGGTGCTGGAGATCGGTTTTCGCAATGGCGAGTTCCGGCTGCCCACGGGCGCGGTGTCGACGCGGTCGCTGGAACTGCTGCTGCGCCGATACACGCTATCGACCCGCCTGCTGGCGACCTTCGACGGCCTGCCGACGCCGTTTCGCGCTGTCGCCACCGACATGGAGACCGGCAAGGCGGTGGTGCTGGACCACGGCGACCTCGCTGCCGCGATGCGCGCGAGCATGTCGGTGCCCGGCGTGTTCGCGCCGCTGGATCTCAACGGCCAGATCCTGGGCGACGGCGGGCTGGTGAACAACCTGCCGGTCGACGTGGCGCGGCGCATGGGTGCGGATGTGGTCATCGCGGTCAACATCGGCACGCCGTTGGCTGGTCGCGAGACCCTGGGCAGCCTGCTGGGCATCACGACGCAGATGGTCAATATCCTGACCGAACAGAACGTACAGGCCAGCATCGCGACGCTCAGGCCCACCGACCTGCTGATCCAGCCTTCACTGGGCAAGCTGAGCTCAGCCGACTTTGAGAAGGCGACCGAACTGGTGAAGCTCGGCCACGACCATGCGCGCAGCGTGGCCGAGGCGCTGAAACGCTTTTCGACCGACGCCGCCGGCTACGCGCAGTGGCAGGCCAGCCGGAGCATGAACGCCCAGGCCTACGCCGAGCGCATGGGCCTGCTCAAGGCGGTGCGCTTCGAAGGAGTGCCACAAAGCCGGATCGAGTCGCTGGCGCTGGCGCTGGACACCGGACCGGGACAGCGTGTGAATGTGGAGCAGATCGAAACTGATCTGCAGAAGCTCTCGGCCACGGGCGACTACGAGCGGGTGGACTACCGGCTGGAACGTGTGCGCGACAACAGCGACGAGACGCTGGTGATCGGTCTGCGAGAAAACGACTGGGGACCCAACTACCTGCGCCTGGGGCTGGACCTGCGCACCGATTTCGACGGCCGCGGCGACTTCAACCTGCTCATCGGTCACAACCGCCACTGGTTCAACGACAGCGGGGCCGAATGGCGCAATCGGCTGCAGATCGGGGCCTCGCTGGGCGCTTTCTCCGAAATCTACCAGCCGCTGGGGCGGGCCAATGACAGCTTCGTCGCTGCCTATGCAGACGCCAGTCTCAAGCGGCTGGAGGTCTACGGTGCCAGTGGCAAGGCGCTGGGCACCGGGCAGCGCCAGGGCATGAAGCTGGGTGCGGATTACGGCTGGCCGATCGGACTGCTGGGGCGCTTTGGCGACCTTCGACTGGGGGTGCAGCTGGGCTTGCACAAAGCGGTGCCTGAGCTGGTCTCGCGCGAGGTCGCAGAGAGCGAAGTCGCATCAACGCAAAAGTGGCGCGATGTGGGTGTTCGCGCCGCGCTGATCTCGGACCAGCTGGACTACGCCAACTTCCCGTCCTCAGGCTACCGCCTGCAAAGCGAGCTGGCGGCCGGTCAGCGCCGGCGGGATTCGGACAGCGACAGCAGCTCGTTCCTGCGCCTTGAGACCAACGGCAGCGCCGTGCATTCCTGGGGGCGACACACGCTCAACCTCGGCGCACGCTTTGCACATGCCACACGTGTTCCTGTCGGCGCCATCGACGAGTTCTCGCTGGGTGGCTTCCAGCAGCTCTCTGGCTACCGTGTCGGTCAGGTCGCGGGGAACTACCTGTTGTTCGGTCGCATGACCTACTACCAGCGCCTGCCCTGGAGCGTGAACGTGGCGCGGGCGCTGTTTGCGGGCGGCTCGCTGGAGGCGGGCAACGCCTGGGACAAGCACCGCGACATCAGCTTGCGAGGCCTGCGCTTGGGCACCAGCCTGTTCATCGGCGCGGACACCGGCGTGGGGCCGCTGTACCTGAGTGTGGTGAGCGCGCCCAGGGGCTATACCGGGCTGTACCTGTTTTTGGGAAGGCCTTGAAGAGAAGTTGCCCCCACGCTCCGCCGCTGCGCGGGTCGCTGCCCCCCGAGGGGACTGATTCGCCTTGGGGCGGCCCGGCGGCGAACCGCTTGCCCCCACGCTCCGCCGCTGCGCGGGTCGCT
>JBIIQD010000322.1:0-4031 GCA_044342265.1 Hydrogenophaga sp.
TTGCCCCCACGCTCCGCCGCTGCGCGGGTCGCTGCCCCCCGAGGGGACTGATTCGCCTTGGGGCGGCCCGGCGGCGAACCGCTTGCCCCCACGCTCCGCCGCTGCGCGGGTCGCTACTCCTTGTAGTAGACGACCTGGTGGCTGGAGCACAGCAGGTGCCCAGCCTCGGTCCAGAGCAGCGCTGTCTGGTCGAAGAATCCGTTGCGAAACGTCTGAGCACGCGCCTGGCCCAGCACCCAGCCGTGGCCGACCTGGGCCAGTTGCGCCGAGCCAGCGTGGAAGTACAGCGTCATCGAGACCGTGCCCGCCGGCACCCGAACGGCGCGGCGCAGCCAGACGCGCGGGAAGAACACGTCGGCCAGCGCGGCCAGGCCGCACAGGTCAAGCGCTCTCGGCGCGGCATCGCGCATCCACAGACGCGAGCGGCTGTCGCTGGCGCTACCGTCCCAGGTGTGCGGGATCGCGCCTTCGATCGGGCGCATCTCGTAGCGCTTGAGCCATTCGACCGGCGATGGCACGCTGTACGGCGTCACCTCGTCTGGCCGGCGCACATCTGGCATGGGCTCGTCATCCACGCTCCAGGTGGTCCGGCGCGCCGCCGTGACGGCCGAGGCGGTGACCACGGTTTCGGTATCACCCGACGGACCCGTCTGCGCAACCGTCATGACCCAGTGTTGGGTCGAGCGGTTGGTTCGCACCGCCTGTGCCGACACCGAGAACGGCCCGTCGGCCAGCGCCGCGCAGAAGTTCACCGTCAGCGACAGTGGTTCACCCAGCAACGCCGGGTGCCGCATCACCGCGTTCAGCGCGGTGGCCGCCGTGATGCCGCCGAATGGCCCCACCATGTTGGCGTAGGCCGGCGAGGTGGCGCCGGTGTACTGACCCTCGCCGGAGGCGGTGAGCGCGATGGCCTGTTCGAAGACGTGCGGGTTCATGGGCTCAGTGTGCAGAAGAAGGCGCTGACCCGCAGTCGTCTCCGAGACGACGTGCCTTCAGCAAGGGCACCGCGGAACCGGCTTTGCCGGGCCGCCAGTGCCGCCCCCCCTCCGGGGGTGACGCGAAGCGGCGCGGGGGGCGCGTGGTTACACGCGTTCAAATATCCCTGCCGCGCCCTGCCCCATGCCCACGCACATCGTGACCATGCCGTACTTCTTGTTGTGCCGCTTGAGCGCATGCACCACGGTGGCCGAGCGGATGGCGCCGGTCGCACCCAGCGGGTGGCCCAGCGCGATCGCGCCGCCCATGGGGTTGACCTTGGCCGGGTCCAGGCCCAGGGTGTTCATGACGGCCAGCGACTGCGCGGCAAAAGCTTCGTTGAGTTCGAACCAGTCGATCTGGTCCTGCGTCAGGCCTGCGTTCTTCAACGCGGCGGGGATGGCTTCGACCGGGCCGATGCCCATGATGTGCGGCGGCACGCCACGGCTGGCGTAGCTCACGAAGCGAGCCAGCGGCGTGAGGTTGTAGCGCTTGAGAGCGGCCTCGCTCACCAGGATCAGCGCGCCCGCGCCGTCGCTGGTCTGCGAGCTGTTGCCCGCCGTGACCGAGCCGCGCGCGGCGAACACGGTGCGCAGCTTGGCCAGGCCTTCCAGCGTGGTGTCGGGCCGGGCGCCTTCGTCCAGGCTGATGGTGCGTTCGCTGATCGACACCTCGGCCGATGCCAGGTCCACGCTGCGGTCCTCCACCGTCACCGGCGTGATCTCGTTGGTGAACTCGCCGTTCTTCATCGCGATCACGGCGCGCTGGTGCGACTGCACCGCAAACGCGTCCTGCGCGTCGCGCGAGACCTTCCACTGCTGCGCCACCTTCTCGGCCGTCAGGCCCATGCCGTAGGCGATGCCGTAGCTCTCGATGTCGTCGGTGTTGCGGAAGATGGCGGGCGACAGGCTGGGCGCGTTGCCCATCATCGGCACCATGCTCATGCTTTCGACGCCGGCGGCGATCATCACGTCGGCCTCGCCGACGCGGATGCGGTCGGCCGCCATGGCCACGGCCGACAGGCCCGAGGCGCAGAAGCGGTTGACGGTGATGCCGCCCACGCTGTTGGGTAGGCCGGCCAGGATGGCGCCGATGCGCGCCACGTTCAGGCCCTGCTGGGCTTCGGGAATCGCGCAACCGGCGATCACGTCTTCCACGGCCTTGGGGTCGAGGTTCGGCACCTGGGCCATGGCGGCACGCAGTGCGTGGGCCAGCAAATCATCGGGCCGCAGGTGCTTGAACGAACCCTTGTGCGAACGGCCGATGGGCGTGCGGGTGGCGGCGACGATGTAGGCGTCTTGGATTTGTTTCATGGCAATGGCCTCGGTTTGTGAATGGGTGCTCAGGCCTGGGCAGCGCCCAGGCGCTTCCAGTCGGCGATGTCTTTTTCGATGGCGGCGGGCATGGCACCGAGCACCGGGGCGTTGAGGCGCTGCTTGGTCGCGATGAACGAGGCCGGGTGGGCTTTCTTGAAACGCTCCACATGGGCCTTCACGGCAGAGGCCAGCGATTCAGGCGCCACCGCTTCGTCCAGCAGACCGGCGAGCACCGCGCCGTCGCCCGCGTAGGCCGATGCTGTGCCGACCAGTTGCACATGGGGCGTGGCGACCCGATGGCGAACAGTTTCCAAGGCAAAGTGCGGCAGCGTCATGCCGATCAGCACCTCGTTGGCCTGGAAGGTGGCGCCGCTGCTCAGACCCACGCGCACGTCGGCACACTGCAGCAGAAACAAGCCCATGGCCACCGCATGACCCGAACAGGCGACGATCACCGGGTGCGGGTAGGCCAGCATGCGCTGCGCCAGTTGAGCGCCGCCGGTCAGCATCTGGAAGGTCGTGCGCGCGTCGCCCGCCTTGAACACCGACAGGTCGAACCCGCCCGAAAACACCCCGGGGCGGCCCTTCAGCACCACGATGGCTTTGTCCGCCTCGGCCCGGTCCAACGCCGCATTCAACGCCGCCTGCATGCCCGGCCCCATGGCATTGGCCTTGCCATCGTCCATGGTCAAGGTCGCCACGCCATCGGCAAAAACATAAGAAACCAGATCGCTCATGTGTGTCTCCAAATGAACCCGTCACAAGGCTCCGACGCGATGTGCCTCCCAACCCAGGATGCCGCGGAACCGGCTCCGCCGGGCCGCAGGCATCGCCCCCTGGGGGGTGACGCACGCAGTGCGGCGCGGGGGGAGGTCAATTCCTCACCGGCTTGCCGGTGTTGAGCATGCCCAGGATGCGCTCTTGCGTTTTCGGGTGAACGATCAGCGAGCAGAAAGCCTGGCGCTCCAGCGTCATCAGGTACTCCTCGCTCACCAGCGTGCCGGGCTCGACGTCGCCACCGGTCACCACATTGGCGATCAGGCTGGCGATGTGGAAGTCGTGCTGGCTGATGAAGCCGCCGTCGCGCATGTTGACCAGGCTGCCCAGGATGGTGGCCTTGCCGTCGCGACCCGCCACCGGGAACAGGCGCTTGTGCGGCGCGCGGTAGCCACCGTTGAACAGCGCCTTGGCTTCGTTGATGGCCACAAACAGCAGCTCGTCCTTGTGCGGCACGATCACATCGGAGTGCAGCACGTAGCCGAGCTGGCGCGACTCGATGGCGCTGGTGCCGACCTTGGCCATGGCTGCAGCGGTGAAGCCCTCGGTCAGGAAAGGCAGCAGGTCTTTGCCGGTCGAGGTCTCGGCGTTTTCGGCCGCGCGGCGCGCGATGTAGGTCAGGCCGCCGGCGCCAGGCACCAGGCCCACGCCCACTTCCACGAGACCGATGTAGCTTTCCATGTGCACCACGCGGCGCGCGCTGTGCACCGCCAGCTCGCAACCCCCGCCCAGCGCCAGGCCGCGCACGGCGCTGACCACCGGCACGTTGGCGTAACGCAGGCGCAGCATCATCTGCTGCATGAAGCCTTCGGCGTCCTCGATGGCGGCCACGCCCACGGCCATGAAGGCCGGCAGCATGGCCTGCAGGTCGGCGCCAGCGCTGAAGGGCTCGTCGCCCGACCAGATCACCAGACCTTGGTATTCCTGCTCGGCCAGCTCGATGGCGGCCATCAGACCTTCGCA
>JBIIQD010000236.1:0-4841 GCA_044342265.1 Hydrogenophaga sp.
GCCTTCTTCATGGCGCCGGGGTGGGCCATGGGGTGCCATTGAAATTCGGCGTTGTCCTGCTTGAGTTGTTCAATGCTGCTCATGGGTTGTTCCTGGTTAAAAAGGTTGGCCGACGGTGATGGTCTTGATCTCGGTGTAGTGCGTAATGCCTTCTGACCCCTGCTCGTGACCAATACCGCTTTCGCGAATGCCACCAAAGGGCAGCTCGGGCTGCGACACGCCAAAGTGATTGATGCCCACCATACCGGCCGCGATGCCTTCTCCCAGACGGTGGGCAGTGTGCAGGTCGCGCGTGAAGGCGTAGGCGCCCAAGCCGTAGGGCAGCGCGTTGGCCTGTTCGATGGCAGCGTCCAGCGTGTCGTAGGGCTGGATCACGGCGATCGGGCCAAAAGGCTCCTGCTGCATGACGCGGCTGCTGGCGGGTGCGTCGGCGAATACTGTGGGTTCAAAGAAGAAGCCGGGCCGCGCCACGCGGTGGCCGCCTGTGAGCAGGCGTGCGCCCTGGCCCACGGCGTCATCGACGAAGCGCTCCATGTCCTCGAGGCGGCGGGCGTGGGTCAGCGGCCCCATCTGCGTGGCAGCGTCCAGACCGGAGCCGAGTTGCAGCTTTTGCGCAGCGGCGGCGAAGCGCTCGCTGAAGGTGGCGAGCTGCGCGCGCGGTACATAGAAGCGGATCGGCGAGGCACAGACCTGTCCGGCGTTGCGGTACTTGGCCGTGACCGACTGTTTGAGGACGAAGTCCAGACCTGCGCCCTCGGCCATGTCCTCGGCCACGATGACTGGCGCGTGGCCACCCAGCTCGCCGGTGAAGCGCTTGACGTGGCGCGCGGTCTGCTCGCCCAGCAGCTTGCCCACAGCCACCGAGCCGGTCACGGACACTTTGGCGATCTCGGGCCGATCAATCAGGAAAGACGAGACTTGAGCCGGGTCGCCGCAGACCATCTGAATCGCCTCGGCCAGCACGCCAGCATCGAGGAAACAGCGCACCAGCAGCATGGCACTGCCCGGCGTCTCTTCGGCGGGCTTGAGCACCACGCTGCAGCCTGCGGCCAGCGCGCTGGCGAGCTTGCGGCTGGGCAAGTTGACCGGAAAGTTCCAGGGTGTGAAGGCAGCGACCGGCCCGACTGGCACGCGTGTGACGGTGTGCGAGAGGATGCCGTCCACCCGCGGGGCCACCGCACGGCCATACAGGCGCTTGGCTTCTTCGGCTTGGAAATCGATGATGTCGGCCGAGAGCGTGACTTCGCGCTTCGCTTCGGCCAACGGTTTGCCCTGTTCCAGCGTGAGCACCGTGGCGATCTGGTCCACGCGCTGGCGCAGCAAATCGGCTGCGCGGCGCAAGATCACGTAACGGTCGTGCGGGCGCACGCGGCGCCATTGTTCAAAGCCGCGCTGCGCTGACTCGGCAGCCGCCGCCAGCTCGGCCGGGCCAGCCAGCGGCAGCCTGGCCAGCACGCTTTCATCGGCGGGGTTGATGACGGGGCGCTCGCCGCCGGAAGCGGTGGACATCCATTGGCCGGCCACATGAAGTGAGAGAGAAGGGAATTGAGTCGTCATGCTGTGTAGTGTGTTGTTCACCCTTCGCGGGGCGTGATCGGGAATGCGCAAAGACGCTGCTGGGGTTTACCCTCTAAAGGTGCGCCCTCGCTCGTAGCGGGCGATGGTCAGACCCTCTGTGTCGATCTCGGGTGGACGGCCGCTCATCCAGTCGGCCAGCAACTGGCCGGTGCCGGCGGCCATGGTCCAGCCCAGGGTGCCGTGGCCGATGGCCAGCCAGAGCTTGGGCAGCCGAGTGGGTCCGAGAATGGGCGTCCCGTCGGGGGTCATGGGCCGCAGGCCGGTCCAGAATTCGGCGCGTGAGACATCGCCGCCGCAGGGAAAGAGGTCCTTGACCACAAATTCCAGGGTGCGGCGCCGGCTCTGGTTGAGCTCCAGGTCGAAGCCGGAGAGCTGCGCCGTGCCGCCAACGCGGATGCGGTCGCCCAGGCGTGTCACGGCCACCTTGTGCGTCTCATCCATGATGGTGGATTCGGGCGACTTGGACGGGTCGGTGATCGGCACCGTGATCGAGAAACCCTTGACCGGGTAGACCGGAACGTTCAGCCCCAACGGCGCCAGCATCGCGGTGGAATAGCTGCCCAGAGCCAGCAAATACCGGTCTGCACCGATCAGGCCCTGGTCTGTGACGACGCCAGTGACGTCGTCGCCCTGTGTGGCCAAGCGCTCGATGCGCACCCCGAAGCGAAACTGCACGCCCAGGCTCTTGGCCATCTCGGCCATGCGGTTGGTGAACTTGAAGCAGTCGCCGGTCTCATCGCCGGGCAGGCGCAGCGCACCGACGAACTTTTCCTTCACGTCGGCCAGGGCCGGCTCGTGCGCCAGGTAGCCCTCGCGGTCGAGCAATTGGAAAGGCACGCCGGACCGCTGCAGGATCTCGATGTCCTTGCCGGTGCTGTCGAGCTGCTTTTGCGTGCGGAACAGTTGCAGTGTGCCCTGCATGCGCTCGTCGTATTGGATGCCGGTGTCGGCGCGCAGTTTCACCAAGCAGTCACGGCTGTATTCGGCCAGCCGCACCATGCGCGCCTTGTTGATCCGGTAACGGGCCTCGGTGCAATTGCGCAGCATGGACAAACCCCAGCGCCACATGGCCAGATCGAGCATCGGCTTGATGACCAGCGGGCTGTGCTGCATCAGCAGCCACTGGATGGCCTTGACAGGCACGCCTGGCCCGGCCCACGGGGCGGAGTAGCCGGGTGACACCTCGCCGGCGTTGGCGAAGCTGGTTTCAAGGGCGGGGCCGGGCTGGCGCTCCAGCACCGTGACGTCGTGGCCTTCTTTGGCCAGGTAGTAGGCGGCCGTCGTGCCGATGACGCCGCTGCCGAGAATGACGATTTTCATGAGTCGATGTACGTTCTTTGGTAACGAGGACCAAGACTGGTCAGGATTTCGTAGGCATTGGTTCCGGCTTCGTCCGCCAGTGCGTTGATGTCGTGCGCTTGCCCGATCAATTCGACCGGTGCACCCGGGGCCAAGTGCGGCTCCGGAACTTCGGTGACGTCCACCGTCACGGTGTCCATGGACACCCGTCCGATCAGGGCAACCGGTTGGCCCCTGATGTGCAGGCGGGCCCGGTTGCCGAGGCTGCGCAGGTACCCATCCGCGTAGCCCACCGACACCGTGGCCACACGGGTCCTTCGGCTGGCGGTCCACGTGTGGTTGTAGCCAACGCCCTCGCCAGCCTCGACCCAGTGCGACTGGATCAGCCGGCCCGTCAGGCGCAGCACCGGATGCATGGGGTTGGGGCGGCCCAGGGTCGGAGCGATGCCGTACAGCGCGGCCCCCGGCCGCAGCAGGTCGGCGTGGAAGTCCTGCCCCAGAAACACACCCGATGAATTGGCCAGGCTGGCGGGCACGCCCGCCCAGCGCTGACGAATCGTCTGGAAACGCTGCAGCTGCAGCGGGTTGATGGAGTCTTGCGGGTCTTCAGCGCCGACCAGATGGCTCATCAGCAGCACAGGTTCGATGCCACGCATTTCCTCCGCGCCGAGGCCCAGCGGGTCGTTGCGCGCCAGGCCAAGGCGCGCCATGCCGGTGTCGAACTGAACCGCGGCTGGCAGCGTTCGCCCGAGTCGGAGGGCCAGGTCAGACCACGCCTGGATCTGTTCCCGGCTGTTGAGCACCGGGATCACACCGGCTTGTGCGCAGACCGGTTCGGCGCCTGGCAACGGGCCATGCAGAACGAACAGGCGCGCATCCAGCGGCAAGAAGGGCCGCAGGGTCAACGCTTCGTCCACCAGTGCCACAAAGAAGTCACGGCAGCCTGCCTGGTAGAGGGCCGAAGCCACCCGGGTGGCGCCCAGACCATAGGCGTCAGCCTTCACCACCGCCGCACAGTCGACACCCGGCCGGGCCTGACTCCGCAGCAGCTGCCAGTTCTTGCGGATCGCGCCGAGGTCAATAGTCAATTCGGCCGCATGAGGGGGCTGGGTCGCGGGGCGTTCATCGTTCATGCCCGCTACTGTGCCGACCGATGCCGAAGACGACGATCAAGATTGCGCAAACCTGAAACAAGGGTTTACCCTGAATTTGACTTGCGTGAGCGTGCGAGCGTTTCGGATGGAAGTTCGAAAAAGTGCTTCTTGTAGTCCAGCGAAAACTGGCCTTGGTGCCAGAAGCCCCAACGTGTGGCTACGTCCTGCACCGACTCCTGGGGGCCAGCCTGGCGGAGGCTACGGCGCACGCCGTTGAGTCGCAAAGCGCGCAGGTATTGCGTGGGCGAGGTGCCCAGCACGTCCTGGAAACAGTAGTTCAGCTTTCTCCGGCTGGCACCGACGCGGCTGCAAACGTCCAGGATCGACGGCGGCTCATCCGGGTTGGTCATCATCAACTCGCAAGCCTTGTCCACCAGTCGCTTGCGCCGCGCCAGCGAATCCAGATCCGAGGTGTCCACGCTGGGGGGGAGCGCCTCGATCCACTCGATCAGGATGTCGTCGCGCAGTTTCACCAGTCGGCTGGCGTCAGGGAAATCCTGTGCCAAAGAGAGGGCCGCCTTCAGCGCCTGCAGATGACGGGTTCGTAAGGCCACAGCGTTCTCGGCCGACGGCTGCAAATCGACTTGGCGCTCCAGCCAGGCCGCCAGCGGCTTGTGATACATGCTTTCCCAAAGGGGATTGAGCAACTCGCGCTCGACCGTTACCGCGATCAGGTGATGCCGTTGTGGTGTGACGAAATCGATCTCACGGCCACTGCCGCACAGAATGGCGTCGGCGTTCACCTTGCGCCCGTCGAAAAAGACATCCCCTGTCGGCTCGGCCGACATGGCAAAGCCAAAGACCTGCTCT
>JBIIQD010000237.1:0-4839 GCA_044342265.1 Hydrogenophaga sp.
AAAGCTTGGGCATGCCGGTCAGAGCGATCTTGAACTTCACCTGCACCTCGTCGGCGACCATCGAGGTGTCAGCCCACTCCTTCTCGCCAATGCGGAAGGACAGGCGCTTGATCGGGAAAGCGCCGGTGGCGGTAGTGGTGGCGCCGTTCTGGGCCAAGGTCACTGGCACCACCACGTCACTGACAACACCCTTGATGCTGAGCTTGCCCGCCACCTCGAATTTGGTGGTATCGATGCGCTTGATGGTGCTGGACTGGAAGGTGGCTTGCGGAAAAGCAGCCACATTGAACCAAGTCGGCTTGACGACCTCCGCATTGGCCTCGCGGTTGATGTCGGCGCTGCCCGTGTCCACGCTGAAGGCGATCTTGCTGCTGGCCAGCTTGGCCGGGTCGAACGCCACCTGGGCGCTGAAGGTCTTGAATTTGCCATCCACTGGCACGCCCATCTGGCGGCTGGTGAACGCAATCTCGCTCTGGGCCGGGACGATGGCTTGCTGTGCCTGGACCGCCAAGGGCAACAGGGCGGCACCGACCAACAGGGAGAGAAAACGCGTGTTCATAAAAAATCTTTCAACAAAGCGACGGGGGTCAAGCCATGCGGGACAGCAAGCCGTCGCGGTCAACAAAGCGGTGCTTGAGAGCGCCCGCCACGTGCAGCAGCACCAGCGCGGCCATGCCCAGCGCGGCAAACTTGTGGACTTCCTTGAGGATCTCGGCCAGCGACTCGCTCACCGGCACAAAGTCCGGCAACGGCAACACGCCAAACAACACGACCGGAAAGCCTGCCGCCGAACTGAATGCCCAACCCGACAGCGGCACCGCAAAAAACAGCAGGTACAGACCGAAGTGGGTGGCGTGGTGCGCCCGCTTTTGCCAACCCGGCATGGCGCCTTCAATGGCTTGGGGCAGCGGCGGCGGTGGCGACACCAGGCGCGTCAGCAGGCGCACCGCCGAGAACACCAGAATCAGCACACCCGCCCACTTGTGCCAGCTGTAGTACTGCAGGCGGTCGGGTGAAAACGGCAGCTCGTGCATGTAGATGCCGAGTGCAAAGTTGGACACGATGGCCAGCCCCAACAACCAGTGGAGCGCTCGGGCCAGCGGGTGGTAACGGAGAACAGGGGAAGTGCTCATGCCGCGCAGTGTAGGCAGCCCCTTCGCCCCAAAGGGTCAACCGGGTTGTCGTTTGAATTCAAAAAAATTGAACGAACCAATGCAGACCGATCGAATCTCCAAGGCGACCCCGGCTCCTACAATGGCCGCCATGCCCGACGCCGTTCCCTCTGAGCTGCTGCATCTGTACCCCGCCTTGGCGCCGCTGGCAGCCTTGTTGCAGCGACTGCCTCTCCTGAGTGCGCCTGCAGGCACCCGGCTGTTTCGCGAGAACGACGCCTGCCAGGGTTTTCCGCTGGTGCTCAGCGGCGAGGTGCGGGTCTCGCGCGGCTCGGCGGGCGGCCGCGAACTGGAGCTGTACCGCGTCACGCCCGGCGAGATGTGCCTGGTGTCCTCGGCCGGCCTGTTTGCCGACCAGCCGCTCACCGCACGCGGCGTGACCACCTGCGACACCACGCTGTGCCTGCTGTCACCGTCGGATTTTCAGACCGCTCTGGCCGACCCCGCCTTTCGCGGCTACGTGCTGGGCCTGTTCGCCGCCCGCATGGCCGACCTCACCGGGCTGATCGAAGCCATCGCCTTCCAGAAGCTCGACAGCCGCCTGGCCAGCGCCCTCCTCGGGCACGGACACACCCTCAAGACCACCCACCAGGCCCTGGCCGACGAGCTGGGCACGGTGCGCGAGATCGTCACCCGGCTGCTGCACCGCTTCGAGCGCGACGGCCTGGTCGAACTCTCGCGCGAGAGCATCACCATCAAAGACAGCGCAGGCCTGCGCAGCGTGGCCGCCGGGTCCTGAAGACCCCTGCGCGCCACCGGGCACCGACAAGCCTATGTGACCTCGGTCACAGACCGGGGCACGCCGCGGGCGTCCAATGCGTCCACGACCTGAGGCCGCCAGGCTCATCCCGAGCCCGCCCCAGACCGGTTCAACCCTTCACTGGAGCATTCACATGACCAAGAACGTCGGCGGCATCGACCGCATCATCCGCATCACCGTCGGCCTGGGCCTGATCGCCGCCGCCGCCTCCGGCGCCATCGGCGTCTGGGGTTACGTAGGTCTCGTCCCCCTGGCCACCGGCCTCATGGGCTGGTGCCCGCCGTACGCGATGCTGGGCTTCAACACTTGTAGCACGAAGTAACCCCCCTGCGCGGCGGGATGAGACATCCCCCCGCGCCGCCTGCGGCGTCACCCCCCAGGGGGCGATGCCTACGGGCCGGGAGACCCGGACCCATGGCATCCTGGGCTTTGAGGCACCCCGCGCCGGAAGCTCCCTGCCTTGCCTCGCCACCTGCATGGGATTTTCCGCCTGTCCGTCTTGCGACAGGCCGTGCTGCTTCGCCGCGCGACGATGCTGCCCACAGCCGCGCCCTCCGACGCAGCGCAGGAGACACCCCATGCACATCCCCTCGTTGAAAGAAGTGGTCAGCGCCGAAGAATGGCAGCTGCGCTGCGACCTCGCCGCCTGCTACCGGCTGGTGGCGCTGTACGGCTGGAGCGATCTGGTGTTCACCCACATCAGCGCCAAGCTGCCCGACAGCGTCACCGGTGGCGAGCACCAGTTCCTGATCAACCCCTACGGGCTGATGTTCGACGAGATCACGGCGAGCAGCCTGGTGAAGGTGGACATGGCCTGCAACAAGCTGATCGCCTCGCCGTTCCCGGTCAACCCGGCCGGCTTCGTGATCCACAGCGCGGTGCACGAAGCGCGACCCGAGGCGCAGTGCGTGCTGCACACCCACACCCGCGCGGGCGTGGCGGTGAGCGCGCAGAAGACGGGCATCCTGCCGATCAGCCAGCAGAGCACCTTCGTGCTGGCTTCGCTGGCGTACCACGGCTACGAAGGCGTGGCCTTCCGGCCCGACGAGAAGCCGCGCCTGCAGGCCGATCTGGGCGATGCGAATTTCCTGGTACTGCGCAACCACGGCCTGCTCACCGTGGGCAGCTCGATTCCCGACGCCTTCCTCTCGATGTACACCTTCGAGAACACCTGCCGCATCCAGATCGATGCGCTGGCCGGTGGCGGCGAACTCACGCAGGTCGATCCGCGCATCCTCGCGGGCATGGCGGAGGTGATGAAAGTCGCCACCGCGGGCATGGGCGCCCAGATCGCCTGGCCCGCGCTGCTGCGCAAGCTGGACCGCAGCGATGCGTCTTATAAAACCTGAACGGCACAGATCCGGTGCACCCGCACCGCCCAGGGCGCCCGTGGAACCGGCTCAGCCGGGCCACCAGGCGCGTCCCCCTCCGGGGGAAGCCGCGCAGCGGCGCAGGGGGTTTCACACATACCGCCGCAGCTCCCACCCGCTCACCTGCTGCGCGTAAGCGTCCCACTCTTCGCGCTTGAGCGCGAGGAACTGTTCGCAGAACGCCGTGCCCACGGCTTCGCGCAGCACCGCATCGGCGGCCAGTGCGGCGAGTGCGTCGTGCAGGTCGCGCGGCAGGCGCGGCGGCATGGGCTGGCCGCTCGCGTGGCGCTGGTAGAGGTCTTCGTCGCAGGGCGCGGGCGGGGGCAAGGCGCGGTCAATCCCGTCAAGCCCCGCCGCCAAGGTGGCAGCGAGCGCGGCGTAGATGTTGCACGACGGATCGGGCAAGCGCCATTCGATGCGCCCGGCCACGCTGCGCACGAGGCAGGTGCGGTTGTTGTCGCCCGCCGCCTTCCAGACCGGTGACCAAGTGGTGCCCGAGGCACTCTCGCTCACCGCCAGCCGCTTGTAGCTGTTGACCGTAGGCGCGCAGAGCGCAGCGAGCGAGTCGGCGTGGTGGATAAAACCGGCCGCGAACTGTTGCCCTGCGGTGCTCAGGCCCATCGCGCCCTCCGGATCGGCCATCACCGCGCGCCCTTGCGCGTCTGTCAGGCTGATGTGGAAGTGCAGGCCGCTGCCCGGCGCGCCCGCCAGCGGCTTGGGCATGCAGGAAAAGGTGGCGCCATGCTGCTGGGCCACCGCGTGCGCGGTGAGTTTGAAGAGCTGGTAGCGGTCGGCAGCCGCCAGCGCTTCGTCGTGCCGGTAGTTGATCTCGTACTGGCCCACGGCGTCTTCGTGGTCCATCTGCTGCAGCTCAAAACCCAGCGCCGTGAGGTGGCGGCGCATGTCATCCAGGAAGCCGTGGTTGCGCAGGATCGCCTTCAGGTCATATGAAGGTTTGGCGAGTTGGTCCAGCGCATCGGCCACGCCCCAGCGGCCTTGCGCGTCCTGCTTCAACAGAAAGAACTCGGGCTCGATGCCGACGTGGAAGGTCCAGCCCCGTTCGCGCAAGCGGTCCAGCTGGTGCTTCAAGACCTGGCGCGAGCAGGTGTCCAGCGGCTCACCGCCCGCAAAACCGTCGCACACCGCGTGCGCCACGCCGGGCATGAAGGGCAGCACCCGCAGGCTCTCGGGCACCACGCGGGCCATGTATTCGCTGCGCGCGCCCATGCGCGGCAGGCCGGTGCCCCAGATGCTCGGGCCGGCGAACCCGGCGCCGGTGGCCACCGCGTCGGGCAGCGCTTCCAGCGGCACCAACTTGCCTTTGGGCACGCCGTGCAGGTCGGTGAAGCTGGCCATCACCGAGTGGATGCCCTGCTCGCGCAGGGTCTGGATGCGTTGTTCGAGGCTGGACGGGGCCATGCGGATTCCAGGCAACAAAAAGCCGGGCAAGCCCGGCCGGAGGAAAGGAAAGACTCAGGCCAGCGCGTCGGCCAGCGCGGCGTCGAACACGGCCAGCCCCTCGGCGAAGACCGTGTCC
>JBIIQD010000238.1:0-4820 GCA_044342265.1 Hydrogenophaga sp.
TCCATGTCGAGCAGCAACCAGTCGAAGCCGCTGTCGGCCAGGATCTCGGTGCTCAGGTGGCTGCAGAGGTGCGACCACAGGCCGATCTGCTGCTGGCCTCCGAGGAGGGCGCGTTTGAAGTGGTTGAGGGGCAGTTCCATGGTGTGCTTGCTGTGGGGATCGAGGAGGGGGCTTCAGTTGCCAGCGATCTGGAAGTTGGCGGCGGTTTCCAGCGCCCGCACCAGACCCGAGTGGTCCCAGGCTGCGCCGCCCAGGGCCACGCAGCTGTTCATCATTTGCGCCGCGCTGGCGGTGTGCGGCAGGCTCAGGCCGAGCGCGCGGGCGCCTTCCAGTGCGAGGTTCAGATCCTTCTGGTGCAGCTCGATGCGGAACCCCGGGTTGAAGGTGCGTTTGATCATGCGTTCACCGTGCACCTCCAGGATGCGGCTGGCGGCGAAACCCCCCATCAGCGCCTCGCGCACCTTAGCCGGGTCGGCGCCTGCCTTGGCGGCAAACAGCAGTGCTTCGCCCACCGCCTCGATGTTGAGCGCGACGATGATCTGGTTGGCCACCTTGCAGGTCTGGCCGTCACCGACACCGCCCACGCGGGTGATGTTCTTGCCCATCAGCGCAAACAGCGGGCGCACGCGCTCGAACGCCGTTTCGGTGGCGCCGACCATGATGGTCAGGCTCGCGGCCTTGGCGCCCACTTCGCCGCCGCTGACCGGGGCGTCCACATAGTCGCAGCCCAGCGCCTCGATGCGGCGGGCAAAGTCTTTGGTAGCGATTGGCGAAATCGAGCTCATGTCCACCACCGTCATCCCGGCGGATAGGCCCTTGTCCAGACCGTTCTCGCCGAACAGCACGTCGGCCACATGGGGGGTGTCGGGCACCATCATGAAGACGATGTCGGCGGCGTGAGCCACGTCGGCGGCCGTGGTGCAGGCTTTGGCACCCGCTTCGAGCAGCGCTGGCGACACGCCGCCGCGCGACTGCACAAACAGTTCATGGCCAGCCGCGAGCAGGTGGCCGGCCATGGGCGCGCCCATGATGCCGAGTCCGATAAAGCCGAGTTTCATTTGAAGTTCCTCCGGGGTGATGTGTGGTGGTCTGGGTTGTTGAGCGCCGGTGCCTGCGTCAGCGCACCAGCGCGGGTTTTTTGGGGTTGAAGGTCCAGCCCTGGATCAGGTACTGCATCGCGATGGCATCGTCGCGCGCGCCCAGACCGTGTTGCTGGTACAGGCGGTTGGCCTTTTCGACCTCGACCATGTCGATCTCGATGCCGAGGCCGGGCTTTTGCGGCACTTGCACGTAGCCGCCTTCGATCTTCAGCGGGTCTTTGGTCAGGCGCTGGCCGTCCTGCCAGATCCAGTGCGTGTCGATGGCGGTCACCTTGCCCGGCGCGGCCGCGCCGACGTGGGTGAACATGGCGAGCGAGATGTCGAAGTGGTTGTTGGAATGTGAGCCCCAGGTCAGGCCCCAGTCGCGGCAGGTCTGCGCCACGCGCACGCTGCCGGCCATGGTCCAGAAATGCGGGTCGGCCAGCGGGATGTCCACACTCTGCAACGCCAGCGAATGCGCCATCTGCCGCCAGTCGGTGGCGACCATGTTGGTGGCTGTGGGCAGGCCGGTGGCGCGTCGGAACTCGGCCATCACCTCCCGGCCGCTGAACCCTTCTTCAGCACCACACGGGTCTTCGGCGTAGGCCACCACGCCGCGCATTTTTTCGCCCAGGCGGATAGCGTCTTTCAGCAGCCAGCCACCGTTGGGGTCCAGCGTCACACGCGCATCGGGAAATCGCTCGTGCAGCGCGGTCACCGCCTCGACTTCGGCGTCACCGCTGAGCACGCCACCCTTGAGCTTGTAGTCCTGGAACCCGTATCGCTTCTGCGCAGCCTCGGCCAGGCGCACCACGGCCTCGGTCGTCATCGCCTTCTCATGGCGCAGCCGACACCAGTCATCGGCGTTGTCGCCCTCGTCGGCCGGGCTGGCGTAGGGCAAGTCGGTCTTGGTGCGGTCGCCCACGTAGAACAGGTAGCCCAGCATCTGCACCGCGTCGCGCTGCTGCCCTTCGCCCAGCAGCGCCGCCACCGGCACAACCAGGTGCTGGCCCATCAGGTCCAGCAGTGCCGACTCCACGGCGGTCAGAGCGTGAATGGTGGTGCGCAGGTCGAAGGTCTGCAGCCCGCGCCCGCCGCTGTCGCGGTCGGCGAACCTCGTGCGCATGGTGTTCAGGATGGCCTGCAGGTTGCCGACGGACTGGCCTTCGACCAGCGGGCGCGCGTCTTCGAGTGTCTGCCGGATCTTCTCGCCGCCCGGCACCTCGCCCAGCCCGGTGTGGCCCGCGTTGTCGGTGACGATGACGATGTTGCGGGTGAAGAACGGTGCGTGCGCACCCGAGAGGTTGAGCAGCATGCCATCGCGCCCGGCCACGGGGATGACGCGCATGGACGAGACGACAGGGGCAGACGAAACAGTCATGGGCAAGGCACGGCAGGGTGGGGCTGGAGTACCGTCGGTGGCGTCATTGTTCGAGGGTGATCTTTTCTTCGCGCACGATCTGCGCCATCTCGGGCAGCTCGGTCTTGATCCACGCCGCGAAGTCGGCGCTGCTCATGGCCGAGGTTTCAAAGCCCAGGCTCTGCAGCTTTTCCTTCACGTCGGGCAGGGCGGTAATGCGTTGCACCTCGGCATGGATCAGGTCGACCACGGCTTTTGGTGTGCCGGCCGGGGCCAGCAGACCCTGCCAGCTGCCGGTCAGGAAGTTGGGTATCGTCTCGCTGACGGCGGGCACATCGGTCAGATCGCCGAAGCGCTTGGCGCTGGAGACCGCGAGCAGCTTGAGCTTGCCGGCCTTGACGTGCGGGTAGGTCGCGACCATGCCGTTGAAGGTCACGTCCATGTGACCGCCGACCAGGTCGGTCATGGCTTGGGCGCCGCCCTTGTAGGGCACATAGTTCCACTGGATGCCGTTGCGGCGCGCGAACTGCACACCGGCCAGGTGGGTGGCGCTGCCCATGCCGGCGGCGGCCGCGAAGTTCAGCTTGCCGGGGTTGGCCTTGGCGTGCTTCACCAGCTCGCCGATGTTGCTGGCGGGTACCTTGGTGCTGACCACCAGCAGGTGCGGCGAGTAGCCCACCATGGCCACCGGCACGAAGTCCTTTTGCACGTCGAAGGGCAGTTTGTACAGCGCCGGGCTGATGGTGAGGTTGCCCACGTCCATCAGCACGAAGGTGTATCCGTCGGCCGGGGACTTCGCGACCAGGTCGGCACCGATGTTGCCAGCGTTGCCGGCCTTGTTTTCGACCACCACCGGCTGACCCAGCTTTTCGCTCATCTTCTGGCCGATCAGGCGGGCCAGCACGTCGGAGGTACCGCTGGCCGGGAAGGGCACGACGATGCGGATGGGTTTGTTGGGGTAGGCCTGGGCCATCACCTGGGCGCTGCCCAGGGTGACGGTGGCGGCGACGGCGGTCAACAGGAAGTGGCGCTTGTTCATGGGGTACCTTTCGGGGGGTGGGATGAGGCGGGGTGGGTGATGGGCCGCGAGGTCAGTAACGCGGCTGGTGCCCGGTGAAGCCCGGGTCGTACTTGCGCATCTGTGCCAGGTCGTCGCGGTTGCGGATGGTGGTGTTCAGGTAGTTGTCGTGCAGGCGGGCCAGGGCGGTGGGTTCGATCTGCACACCCAGGCCTGGCGAGGTGGGCACGCGCAGGCTGCCGTCTTCGAACCGCAAGCGACCGCCCTGCACCACCTCGTCGTCCTGCCAGGGGTAGTGGGTGTCGCAGGCGGTCGAGAGTTGCGGCACCGAAGCGGCCAGGTGCGCCATGGCCGTGAGGCTGATGCCGAGGTGCGAGTTCGAGTGCATCGACAGGCCCAGGCCGAAGGTCTCGCACATCAGCGCCAGGCGCTGGGTGGCGCGCAGGCCGCCCCAGTAGTGGTGGTCGCTCAGCACGATCTTCACCGGGCAGCCCATCTCGGCGTTGCGGCGGAATTCCTTCAGGTCGGTCACCACCATGTTGGTGGCCAGCGGCACGTCGCAAGCAGCGGCCACTTGGGCCATGCCGTCCAGGCCTGGGGCCGGGTCTTCGTAGTACTCCAGCACGCCGCGCAATTGCTCCACCACCTTCAGGCTGGTGGCCACCGTCCAGTTGGCGTTGGGGTCGATGCGCAGTGGCGCGCCGGGGAATGCCTGGGCCAGCGCCAGCAGCGCGGCCACTTCCTGCTCGGGCGGCAAGGCACCGGCCTTGAGCTTGATGCTCTTGAAACCGTACTGGTCGATCATGCGGCGCGCCTGCGCCACCATCTGCTCGGGCGTGATGCCTTCACCCCAGGGGTCTGGCGTGTACGGCTTCTCGATGTGCTCGGCGTACTTGAAGAACAGGTAGGCGCTGAAGGGCACGGCCGGGCGCGCGGCGCCGCCCAGCAAGTCGACCACCGGCGCGTTGGCGAGCTGCCCCTGCAGGTCCATCATCGCCACTTCAAAAGCGCTGATCACCTTGGCCACGGTCTTGGAGACGTGGGTGCCCGGCGCCAGCGAGACCTGTGTGCCCAGGAACTCCGAGCCGGTCTGTTTCGGTGTGACCAGTGCAGCGACACGGGTCTCCATCTCGTTGAGCGCCCACGGCGAGAGCCCGGTGAGCGCGGGCGCGGCCTTGGCCATCGCTTGCAGCATGGGCAGATCGCCGTAGCTCTCGTTGATGCCGATGAGCCCCGAATCGGTCTCGATCTCGATGATCGAGCGCAGGGCCCAAGGCTCGTGGATGCCGGCCGCGTTGAGCAACGGCGGATCGCGGAACGCGATCGGCGTCACGCGCACATGCCGGATGGCGTGGGAGGTCAT
>JBIIQD010000239.1:0-4806 GCA_044342265.1 Hydrogenophaga sp.
CCGGGCGCGATGCGGAACTGGTCGGTGGAATGCCGCATGTGGAACAGGAAGTCGCGGTAGAACAGCGTCTTGCCCTGCTTGGCCAGCCCGAGCGCGTTGTAGAACTCGGCGCGCGGCTTGCGCGGCATCATGCTGCGCAGAAACTGCACGTAGGCGCTGGGGATCTCCATGTCCACCATGAAGTAGGCGCGCGCAAAGCTGAACAGCATCAGCAGATCGTCTTCGCCGAACAGCGCCGCGTCCACCACCAGCTTCCCGTCTTCGTTGTGCAGGATCGGCAGCGCAAACGGCACTTCCTGGAAGCCGTTGATGATCTTGCCCACCACATAGGCGCCCTTGTTGCGGAAGAACAGGCTGGAGAGCACCTGGATCTGGAAGTTGGCGCGCAGCTTCACATGGTCGAACTGCGGCTTCATCGCGGCCAGCACCAGGTGCGCGTCTCGGGCCAGGTCTTCGAACGGCACGCTCAGGCCGAAGTCCTGCAGCAGGCGCAGCACCTGGGCTTCCATGTCATCCACCGAGGGGTAGTAACAGCGGTACGTGGGGGCTGCGCGAGGTTCTTCGTTCTCGATGTACTCGGTGGACACCGCCGGGCGCACGAAGATGAAATCGTTCTGGAAGTAGGCGCGCTGCAGGATCTTGGTGCACACCGAGTTGAAGAAGGTCTCGGCCAGTTCGGGCTGGTGGTGGTTCACCAACAGTCCGATGTAATGCAGCTTGACCTGCTCCCACACATCCATGGGCCGCTGTTCGGCCTTGAACTCCTTGTGCAGGCGCAACACGCATTCGTTCACCCGCAGGTCGTAGAACTCGATGCGCTCGCGCTGGGCACGCTGCTGGGCCCGCCAGTCGCGCGTTTCAAACCGGTGTTTGGCGCGCGCCGACTCGGTGCGGAACAACCGGTAGTGCCGGTTGAACCCGTCCATCAACGCCTTGGCGATGTCGTAGGCGACCGACGAATCGAGCTGCTGCGGAAACATGTCGGGCTTCGAGGTGGGGAGGTTGAAGCGCTACAGCCTATCTCACCCACGCGGGCGAGCGGCCACCTCGGCCACCGCCGCGCGGTAGGTGTCGTCCAGCACATCGGTGCCGCGCACCACCATGTGCAGGTCCTGCAGCAGGCCGTCTTTGAGGCCATACACCCAGCCGTGCAACGCCAGCGACTGCTGCCGGGCCCAGGCGTCCTGCACCACCGTGGTCTCGGCCACGTGCATCACCTGTTCGATGACGTTGAGTTCGCAGAGCGCACTGAGCCGGTGTTCTTCAGCCAGGCTCTGCAGCAACGTGGCATGGCGATCGCGCACGTCCTTCACATGGCGCAGCCAGTTGTCGGCGAGCCCAACTCGCACGTCGTTGAGGGCTGCCTGCACACCACCACAGCCGTAGTGCCCCACCACCATCAGGTGCTCCACCTTGAGCACATCCACCGCATACTGGATGGTGGTCAGGCAGTTCAAATCGGTGGGCACGACCACGTTGGCCACGTTGCGGTGCACGAACACCTCACCCGGCTCCAACCCGGTGATCTGGTTGGCTGGCACCCGGCTGTCCGAGCACCCGATCCACATGTAGCGCGGGGATTGCTGTTGCGACAAGGCGGTGAAGAAGCCCGGCCGGTCGGCCTCCATCTGGGCCGCCCAGGTGCGGTTGTGCGCGAGCAGGTGACGCAGTGGCATTACATCGTCTCCGCAAACAGCTCGCGTCCGATCAGCATGCGGCGGATCTCGCTGGTGCCCGCGCCGATCTCGTACAGCTTGGCGTCGCGCCACAAGCGACCCAGCGGGTACTCGTTGATGTAACCGTTGCCACCAAAAATCTGCACGCCCTCGCCGGCCATCCAGGTCGCCTTCTCGGCGGTCCAGAGGATGACCGACGCGCAGTCCTTGCGCACCTGGCGCACGTGTTCGGTGCCCAGCAAATCGAGGTTCTTGGCCACGGTGTAAGCGAAGCTGCGCGCAGCCTGCAGCACGGTGTACATGTCGGCCACTTTACCCTGGATCAGCTGGAACTCGCCAATGCTCTGGCCGAACTGCTTGCGGTCGTGGATGTAGGGAATCACGTTGTCCATGACCGACTGCATGATGCCCAGCGGCCCGCCCGATAGCACGGCGCGTTCGTAGTCGAGGCCCGACATCAGCACCTTGGCGCCGTTGTTCAGGCCGCCCAGGATGTTCTGCGCCGGCACCTCGACGTTCTGGAACACCAGCTCGCCGGTGTGGCTGCCGCGCATGCCCAGCTTGTCGAGCTTCTGCGCGATGCTGAAACCGGGCATGCCCTTTTCGATCAGGAACGCGGTCACACCGCGCGCGCCCAGCTCGGGCTCGCTCTTGGCGTAGACCACCAGCGTATCGGCGTCCGGCCCGTTGGTGATCCACATCTTGCTGCCGTTGAGCAGGTAGTAGCCGCCTTTGTCCTCGGCTTTCAGCTTCATGCTGATCACGTCGGAGCCCGCGCCGGGTTCGCTCATGGCCAGCGCACCCACGTGCTCGCCACTGATCAGCTTGGGCAGGTACTTGGCCTTCTGCTCGGGTGTGCCGTTGCGGTTGATCTGGTTCACGCACAGGTTGCTGTGCGCGCCGTAACTCAGGCCCACCGAGGCGCTGGCGCGGCTGATCTCTTCCATGGCCACCATGTGCGCCAGGTAGCCCATGTTGGCGCCGCCGTACTGTTCGGGCACGGTGATGCCCAGTACGCCCAGCTCGCCCATCTTGCGCCAGCAGTCCATGGGGAACTGGTCGGTCTTGTCGATCTCGGCCGCGCGCGGGGCGATCTCGGCCTGCGCGAAATCGCGCACCGCGTCTCGCAGCGCGTCGATGTCTTCGCCGAGCTGGAAGTTGAGGCCGGGCAGGTTGTTCATGCGGTGTCTCCGTGGGATGTGGAATGTTCAGTAGGTCTTGGGCACAGGCACCAGCGTCTGCTGCATCACCGCGCAGTCAGACCGTTTACCGTCGGCCGCGACATGCACCACCTCGGCGGTGGTGACGATGATGCGTTTGCCGGCCTTGGTGACATGGCCAGTGGCCTGCAGCTCGCCGCCCTGAAAGGCCGCGAGGAAGTTGATCTTGTATTCGACAGTGGTGACTTCCATGCCCTCGGGCGCCACCGTCAGCGCCGCATAGCCGCCCGCGATGTCGGCCAGCGCGCCCATGGCCCCGCCATGGAAGCCGCCCTGCTGTTGGGTCACGCGGTCGGAATAAGGCAGGGCCAGCGTCACGGTGCCCGGCGCCACCGCCAGTAACTGCACGCCCAGCGCTTGCATCATCCCCTGGCGGTCCAGGCTGGTCTGCACGCGCTGGCGCAGTTTGTCGTGCTCGGTGATGGTCGAAGTCACTTTTGTTTGACGTTTACGTAAACGTCAATTATCACCGACGCCGAACCGCTGCGGCAAGTGCGGGTCATCCCGCAAATCCACAGCTGGTATCCGTGAGGGCAGCGAATAGATCGACGTCGTTGTTGCATTTGCCCTAGACCAGGCACATCAAGCTATTCACGAGCCGATCAAAGGCCGGAAACCGAGTACCCGTGACTTTGCGCTGCGCCGCTGCCCATCCAACCGCCGCGCCACCCGGTGGACAATGCGACCATGCAAGCCAGCGCCTGGTCGCCGTCTTGGAACTGGTGTTGTCGGGCGCGTGGCGCGATGTGTGTGGGACTTTGTGCACTGTTTTCGTTCAAAGGGATGCTGATGTTGTTGATCGTTCAGTTTGTGGATGTCTATGCCGACCAGCCTGAGCGTCTGCCTGAGCGCGATGCACTCATGTCGGCACACTTGCAGTTTCTTGAATCACTGGGAAATCAGGTTGTAGCATCCGGCGCGCTGCGCGACACGGGTGACGGCGTCCCCCGCGGCGGCCTCTGGATTCTGAATATGGACAGCAAGGCTGCTGCCGAGGCTCTCTACAAAGAAGACCCGTTCTGGAAAGCTGGTCTGCGCAAGACTGTCAGCGTCAGCCTTTGGTCGAAAGCCGTCTGGTCACCTGCGTTCTCCGACTGCATGGACACCATTGGGAACGCGTGAAGAATCGATCGCGCCCCTGAGACGACGCCCCTCCAAGCCTTTCTCCCTGCAAGCCCCGGTCCACAGCGAACTCATCATCAAGAAGAATCATCAAGAAGAGCTGCTTCATCGGTTGCCTCGAATCCGTGCCCGACAGGTCGGCGGCGCTGCGCCTCGAGCACCTATCCGCCACATGCGACGCTGCAATGGCCAGAGACGAACGTCGCAGCGATGGCGGCCTGCATCAACGACACAGACCAAGACAAGTTGATGTGGTGCCGAACCCCGGGCGCTGACTGAGCCGCGCCTTGCAGATCAGGCCTTGGTGGCCTTGACGGAACTGGCGCCATCCGCCAACGCCTTCTCGGCCTTGGCCAGCAGCGCCCGCGCCTCCTTCTCATGCACCTTGACCTCGTCGAGGTTGGCCACCAGATCGGCCATCTGCTCTTCGAGCTGGCGCTTGTGATCCGCCAGCACCAGCAGGAACTTGCGCAGCTGCGGCCCGGTGTCTCGCGGGCTGTCGTACATGTCAATGATGTCCTTGGCCTCGGTCAGGCTCAGGCCCAGCCGCTTGGCGCGCAGCGTCAACTTCAGGCGTGTGCGGTCGCGCGCGCTATAGACCCGGTTGCGGCCGCCTGGTCCTTCGCGCTGCGGCTGGATCAGCCCCATGTCTTCGTAGAAGCGGATGGCGCGCGTGGTCAGATCGAACTCACGCGCGAGATCGCTGATGGAATAGGTCGGGATGGTCGCCATGGTTCGTGGGGTGTCGGCTTGCGGACAGCAGCAACAGGGATCGCTCCCTAGAATGC
>JBIIQD010000240.1:0-4803 GCA_044342265.1 Hydrogenophaga sp.
GCGATTGCCCGAGCTGATCGAGCGGCTGCGCGCGCATCCGCAGGTTCTGGGCGCGGCGCCTTTTGTGGGTGCGCAGGCGCTGGTGGCGCGTGGCAGCGACATGAAAGGCGCGTTGGTGCGCGGCATCGACCCGGCGCAGGAACCCGAGGTCACCGAAATCGCGGCGCAACTGTCACAGACCGTGTTACCGCGCCTGGTCGCAGGGGAGTTTGGGGTGATCCTGGGGGGCGAGCTGGCGCGCAACCTGCAAGTGGGCGTAGGCGATTCGGTGACAGTGATCGCGCCCAGCGGACAGGTCACACCGGCGGGCGTGGTGCCGCGCGTGCGCCGCATGACGGTGGTGGGCAGCTTCGACTCGGGCCACCCCGAGTTTGACGCTGGCCTGGCCCTGCTTCATGTGCAGGACGCTGCGCGCCTGTTCCGGGTGGAAGGGCCGACCGGGGTGCGCGTGAAAATCCGCGACCTGCACGCGGCGCGTGAAGTGGCGGCGCAGCTGGACCGCGAGCTGAAGGCGGCCTTTGGGACCGACGGCGGTTCGGGTTGGGTGGTCAGCGACTGGACGAGCCAGAACCGCACCTGGTTTGCCGCCGTACAGCTGGAAAAACGCATGATGTTCATCATCCTCACCTTGATCGTGGCGGTGGCGGCGTTCAACCTGGTGGCCACGCTGGTGATGACAGTGACCGACAAGCGGGCGGACATCGCCATTTTGCGCACCCTGGGCGCGAGCCCGAAAAGCATCATGGGCGTGTTCATGGTGCAAGGGGCGCTGGTGGGGCTGATCGGCACCGGCCTGGGTCTGTTGCTGGGAGTGGGTCTGGCGTTTCACATCGACACCCTGGTGCCCGCACTGGAGCGGGCGTTGGGGTCAAGCTTGTTGCCACAAGACATCTACCTCATCAGCCGCATGCCCAGTGATCCGCAACGTGGCGACATCCTGCCGGTGGGGGTGATTGCGCTGGTGTTGGCGCTGCTGGCCACGATTTACCCCAGCTGGCGCGCCAGCCGGGTCAACCCTGCAGAGGCCTTGCGCTATGAATGAGTGCCTGTGCTTTGATGCTGTGGCATTGGTTCAGCCCGTGGTTCAACGGAAGGTGACCTGATGCGCTGGCCTTTTGAGTGGGTGGTGGGTCTTCGCTACACGCGTCGGGGTCGCACGGGCCAGAACAAGGGTTTTCTGTCGTTCATTTCGGCCGTCTCGATGCTCGGCATTGCGCTGGGGGTGGCTGCGCTGATCATCGTGTTGTCGGTGGTCAATGGTTTTCAGAAGGAAGTGCGCGAGCGCATGCTGGCCGCCATCGGCCATGTGGAAATTTTCGAACCATCGGGCCAGGCCATCGCAGCCTTCGAGTCGGTTCATCAGCGTGCATTGGGGTATCCGGGCGTGGAAGCGGCCGCGCCATTCACCTGGGCTCAAGGCTTGCTGGCGCGCGGCGAAGACATGAAAGCGGCCCAGCTGCGGGGCATTGATCCGACCCTGGAGCCGGGCGTGACTCGGCTGGCAGACCCCGCTGTGTTGGCCCGACTGCAGGCAGGGAGTCGGCGGATGTTGCTGGGCGTGGCGCTGGCCAGGAGCCTGGGGGTGGCCGAGGGCGACACCGTCAGCTGGATTGAGGCGCGCGGCCAGGGCCTGGACGGCGCGTCCACGCCGCGAATACTGCCGTTCACCGTGGCGGGTGTGATGGACACAGGGCATTTTGAGTACGACGCCACCCTGGCGGTGGTGCACCTGCAGGACGCCAACGACTTGATGGCGCTGGGCGGACCGAACGGACTGCGCCTTCGCATCGCGCTGCCCGACGAAGCACCCGCTTTGGCCATCGGCCTGGCCCAGACGCTGGACCCCGGTCTGTGGCTGCGCGACTGGACACGGCACAACGCTGTCTGGTTCTCGGCGCTGGTGCACCAGAAGCGAATGTTGTTTCTGATTCTGGTGCTGATCGTGGCGGTGGCGGCGTTCAACCTTGTGTCCACTCTGGTGATGACGGTGACCGACAAGCGGGCCGACATCGCCATTTTGCGCACCCTGGGCGCCAGTCCGGCCAGCATCATGGGAATCTTCATGGTCCAGGGCGCCATGGTCGGGGTCATCGGCACCGGGCTGGGCCTGCTGATTGGCCTGGGTGTGGCGCTGAACCTGGACCTCATTGTGCCGGCGCTGGAGCGTTTGCTGGGTACCCGCTTCCTGTCTCAGGAGGTGTACTTGATTGACCACATGCCCAGCGATCCGCAGAGCGGCGATGTATGGCCGGTGGCGCTGGTCTCGCTGGCGCTGTCGTTTCTGGCCACGCTGTACCCGAGTTGGCGTGCCAGCCGCGTGAACCCTGCCGAAGCGTTGAAATACGAATGACCCCGATGAATAAACCACCTGTGTTGCAGGCCAGCGGACTGACCAAACGCTTCACCGAAGGCCGACTGGATGTGACTGTTCTTCAGGGTGTCGATCTGACGGTGCGCGCGGGCGAGACCGTGGCCATCGTCGGGGCTTCGGGCTCCGGCAAAAGCACGCTGCTGCACCTGCTGGGCGGCCTGGACGCGCCGACCTCGGGCAGCGTCACGCTCATGGGCCAGCCGCTGTCCGGGTTGAGCGCGTCGCAACAAGGTGAACTGCGCAACCGGCACCTGGGCTTTGTCTATCAGTTTCACCACCTGCTGCCTGAGTTCAGCGCGCGCGACAACGTGGCGATGCCGCTGTGGGTCCGGCGCATGGACCGCGCCGAGGCGGGCGAACAGGCGGCGCGGGTGCTGGCCAAGGTCGGGCTGTCCGAGCGTCTGCACCACCGTCCGGCCGAGCTCTCAGGGGGTGAGCGTCAGCGGGTGGCGATTGCGCGCGCGCTGGTCACACAGCCTGCCTGCGTGCTGGCCGACGAACCCACCGGCAATCTGGACCGCAGCACCGCCGACGGTGTGTTTGAGCTGATGTTGCAGCTCGCGCGAGACCAAGGTACCGCGTTCATCGTCGTGACCCACGATGAATCGCTGGCCGCGCGCTGTGCACGTGTGCTTCGGCTTACCGCTGGGGTGCTGACCTGACAAAGCGAAGTGGTTTGTCCATGCCCTGGGTGTGGATCAGCAGCGTCTCGCCCTGGATCTCATAGCGCTGCGCTTTCTGTAGCGCTCCCAGATAGCGCATTTCCTGATCACCTGCGCCTCCAGCGCAGGCCATGCGGGTCGCGCCCAGCGGGCCGAATGTCATGGCGCTGCCCTTGAATTCGACGGTGCCAAAAAAGCGGTTGCAAGAGCCACTGCCGGCCACCTGGCCAGCCTGAGGGAATCCCAGGGTGGCAGCTGGCTGGGGCAATACGGGTTGTCCTCCCAGGTCTTGCAGTCGCCATTCGCTGCCCACGAGTGAAGGGGCAGCGGCGCTGGCAGGCTGCCCGGCGCCCGCGCAGGCGCTCAGCACGCCAGCCATGGCCAAAGACACGAGAAGGGGGAAGCGAAGCAGCATGGTGTTTCTCCGTGAGTGGGAAGCGTCCCCCAGAGGCGAGGGCACAATCGACAGCGGATTTATACCTCTTATGTGGACCGACACCCATTGCCACCTGGACGCCCCTGAGTTCGGTCCTGACCACGCCCTTGCGGTGCAGGCGCGTGCCCTGGCGGCGCAGCGTGGTGTCGGACGCTGTGTGATTCCGGCGGTCATGCGGCAAAACCTTGACACCGTTCGGCTGCTCGCGCACCGACTGGGCGATGCGTATGCGCTGGGCATTCACCCGCTGTTTGTGCCGAAGGCCGCTGACGAGGACCTCGACCGGCTGGACGCAGCGCTCACCCAGCACCGAGACGATCCGAGGCTGGTGGCAGTCGGCGAGATCGGGCTGGATTTTTTCGTGCCAGCTTTGTGCGAGCCCGCGATGCGTGAACGACAACAGCGCTTTTACCGAGCCCAGCTGCGACTGGCGCGAAAACATGGGCTGCCAGTGATCCTGCATGTGCGGCGCAGTGCCGATCTGTTGCTCAAGCACCTGCGCGAGCTGCCCACCGGCGGTGGCATCGCGCACGCTTTCAATGGCAGTGCCGAGCAGGCCAGGGCTTTCATCGAGCTGGGTTTCGTGCTGGGCTTCGGCGGCGCGGTGACCTTCGAGCCCGCGAAGCGGCTGCGGGCGCTGGCGACCGATCTGCCGCTGTCTGCGCTGGTGCTCGAAACCGACGCGCCCGATATCCCGCCGCATTGGCTTTACGCGACCGCTGCCGAACGGGCTGAGGGCAAGGCGCAGGGGCTGAACACGCCGGCCGAGTTGCCGCGCATCGGGGAATTGATCGCCGGTCTGAGGGGAATTTCACCGCAAATGCTGGCTGCAGCGACCACAGACAACGCCCGCCGCGCGCTGCCGCGATTGGCCGGGCTGGACGAAGTCTCACCATGACGCGTTTGGTGGGTTTGCCGCCGGTGATCGGGCTGGACACGCGGCTGTTGGTGCTGGGCAGCTTTCCAGGCGCGGCCTCGCTGCGCGAACAGCGCTACTACGGGCATCCGCAGAACCAGTTCTGGAAGATTCTCTCAGTGCTGTGGTCGGTCGAACTCACAGCCATGGACTACGTCGACCGGCTGGACGAAGTTCGTTCGCGCGGCCTGGGCATCTGGGACGTCTATGCCGCTTGTGAGCGGGAGGGCAGCCTGGACGCGAACATTCGCGCCACCGAACTCAACGACTTTGCGTGTGTGCAGCGCGAATGCCCGAAGCTTCGGGCCATTGCCCACAACGGTGGCGAGAGCTTTCGCCACGCGAAACACATGCAAGCGCTGGATCTGCCGGTCTACAAGTTGCCATCGACCAGCCCGGCCAACGCGAGTTGGAGCTT
>JBIIQD010000241.1:0-4802 GCA_044342265.1 Hydrogenophaga sp.
GGCTGCGAGCGACGGCGGCGCCTGTGAGGCGCCGTTTTTCTGCTGACCTGTTTAACCGCCCCGCAGAGGCAAGCCTGTGGGCTGAATCCAACCCATGTAATAGCTCACCAGCACCACGACGAACAGCAGAATGGAGAACCCGACCCGAAAAGCCAACGCGCGGGCCATGTGATTCTTGCGCGGCACTTTGGTCTCCTCTTCCGGCACTTTGCTGCCGCCACGCATCATGAACACCAGTGCCGCCGCCAAGCTGCCCACAATGGCCAGAAAGGCCACAATCACTAGATAGGTCATGGATCGGAATTATCCGTCCACCCTGCCCCCTCTGACCTCCCTGCTCGCGGTTGTCCCTGCTCCATCATGTCGCCCCTTTTCCGTTTCTGGCTGGTGACGTTCGCTGCGGCCACCACGGTGTCACTGACCGCGTCGCTGGGTTTGTGGCAACTCTCAAGGGGTGCCCAGAAGCAATCCCTGGAAAGCCGCATTGCCGAGCGATCCTTGTTGTCCCCGCTGGGAGCCAGTGACCTGCTGGCCGCAGGGGCTGACTTTGAGGCTATGGTGCACCGTCCCGTGTTGCTGCGGGGGCGTTGGGTGCGGCAAGCCAGTGTGTTTCTGGATAACCGACCCATGGCCGGGCGCAGTGGTTTCATCCTGGTCACGCCCTTGCAGCCGCAGGGGTTTGAACAGGCTGTGCTGGTTCAGCGAGGCTGGGTGCCCAGGGACTTTCAGGACAGGACCAAAGTGCCTGAGGTTCCCACGCCCGCTGGCGAGGTTGAAATACAAGGGCGCCTGGCCCCACCGCCAAGCCGGCTGTTTGAGCTGGGAACGGCAGAGTATGGGCGCATCCGGCAAAATCTCGACCTGACCGCTGTGTCCCAGTCCAGCGGCTTGCCAATGCCAACGCTGTCGGTGCTGCAGATCGGTGACTCTCCAGAAGGTTTGCAAAGAGAATGGCCGCGGTTCGAATCTGCGGTCCACAAGCACCACGGTTACGCTGCGCAATGGTTCGCCATGAGCGCGGTTGCCGCCGGTCTGTATGTGTGGTTTCAATTGATTTCCCCCCGTCGCCGACACAAGCTTCATGGCCAAGACCCCCGATGAACCCCTGACCTTGACGGTGCACAGCCTGCCTCAGGTGGATACGCCCGACAGCAGCGCGATGACCCGTTCCGGTCGCTGGAAGATGCTGCTATTGCTTCTGGTGTGTGCCTCGCCCGTGATAGCGTCATACCTGACCTATTACGTGATCAGACCTGAAGGTCGGCGCAACTATGGTGAACTGATTGACCCGCAGCGGCCATTGCCGGCGTTGACGGGTGTCGACGCTGTTGGCAGGGAAGTGCCGTTGACCGCGTTGAAAGACCAGTGGCTCTTCATCAGCGTGGCTGACTCCTCTTGCGACGAAGCCTGTCAGAAGCACCTCTTTCTTCAGCGCCAGTTGCGCGAGACCTTGGGCAAGGAGAAGGACCGGTTGGACTGGGTCTGGCTGCGCACTGGCTCGCGCGAACAATTGTCTGAGCCCCTGCAGCAGGCGACTGCTTCGGCCACGGTGCTGTTCGTAGACGCTGCCGCATTGGCCAACTGGCTCGCGCCCGCGCCAGGCCAGCGACTGGAAGACCATTTGTTCGTGGTGGACCCTATTGGGAACTGGATGATGCGGTTTCCCGCCCAGGCAGACCCCAAGCAGGTCAAGCGCGATCTGGACCGCTTGTTGCGGGCCTCTCAGTTCTGGGACAAGGCCGGTCGCGTGGCGACGGCCTCCGGCGGTTGATGGGTCGCTATGAACGCCACTGATCTGTACGACCTGTCGCCGACCTTGCAATTGATGCTGCTGGGTGCAGTGATCGCGCTGGGACCGCTGGCCTGGGTGTGGCTGCGCCATCGTCGGGGAAGCGGCGTGCAGCGGTTGCGGGCCCTGACCTGGGTGACGCTGTTCCTGACTTTTGACCTGGTGTTGTTTGGGGCCTTCACCCGACTGACCGATTCGGGTCTGGGTTGTCCGGACTGGCCAGGGTGTTATGGCAGTGCCAGCCCGGTCGGCGCACACGCGTCCATCACGGCGGCCGAGCAGGCCATGCCCACTGGCCCGGTGACCATGAGCAAAGCCTGGATCGAAATGATTCACCGCTACCTGGCCACGGCGGTCGGGGTATTGATTCTGGTCTTGGCGGTCAGCAGCTGGATCGAACGCCGACGCTTGAGCATTTCGTACGGGTGGGCCTGGTTGACCCTGGTCTGGGTGTGTGTGCAGGGGGCCTTTGGCGCGTTGACGGTCACGATGAAGCTGTTCCCGGCCATCGTCACGCTGCATCTGCTCGGTGGCATGCTTCTGTTGGCCTTGTTGCGGGCGCAGGCGGTGTCCTACGAGATGCACGCTGCGGACAGCGACGGTCCACTGCCTTTGCACCCTCGCACCCGTCTGGCGCTGGTGTTTGTGTATCTGATGCTGTGGATGCAGATCGCATTGGGCGGCTGGGTCAGTACGAACTACGCGGTGCTGGCCTGCGAAACGTTCCCCACGTGCCAGGGCGGCTGGTGGCCGCCCATGGAGTTTCGCGAAGGCTTCACGCTCTGGCGGGAACTGGGCATGAATTCTGACGGGCAGCCGATCAACTTCGCCGCCCTGACCGCCATTCACTATGTCCACCGGCTGTTTGCCTACCTGGTGGTGCTGGCGCTGTCGTGGTTGACGTGGCGCTTGTGGTCTGCGCCAGCCACGCGCCACCACGCCCGCTGGTTGCTTGCGCTTCTGTGGTGGCAGTTTGCCACCGGGATGACGAACGTGGTGATGGATTGGCCGTTGCTGGCCGCTGTGGGCCACACCGGTGGGGCGGCGGGGTTGGTGATCGTGATGACCGGGCTGCTGTTCTCGACCCGAACCGCCGACGACACCGTGAGTGCGTCCAAGTTCAACGTCTCCCGTCTGACGTCATGAGCGCCACTCCTTTGCCGATTGCGCCTGCCGCTCTTTCAGTGTGGAAGCAGTACAACGCGCTGACCAAGCCGCGCGTGATTCAACTGATCGTGTTCTGCGCCCTGATCGGTATGGTGCTGGCCGTGCCTGGCCGGCCCACCTGGGGACAGGTTCAGACTGCGTTGCTGGCCTGTCTGGGCATCTGGTTGGTGGCTGCTGCTGCCGCCGCCTTCAATTGCGTGGTCGAGCAACAGATCGACGCCAAGATGAGGCGCACCGCGTGGAGACCCACCGCCAAAGGTGAGCTGGGGAACCTGCAGACCTTGAGCTTTTCGGCGGTGCTGTGCACGCTGGGATCGGTGATTCTGTATGAGTGGGTCAATCCGCTGACCATGTGGCTTACCTTTGCCACTTTCGTCGGCTACGCAGTGATCTACACCGTGATCCTGAAGCCGCTGACACCGCAAAACATCGTGATCGGCGGCGCTTCTGGGGCGATGCCGCCGGTGCTGGGATGGACAGCGATGACGGATGTGGTCGCGCCCGAGGCGTTGATCCTGTTTCTGATCATTTTCCTCTGGACACCGCCGCACTTCTGGGCCCTGGCCCTGTATCGCGTTGAGGATTACCGCAAGTCCGGTTTGCCCATGCTGCCCGTGACCCATGGTTCTGAATTCACGCGGCTGCAGATTCTGCTGTACACCTTCGTGCTGTTCGCAGCTTGTCTCATGCCGTTCATCATGCGCATGAGTGGCTGGTTCTATCTGACCGTGGCAGTGGCGCTGAGCATCGGTTTTTGCCTGTATGCCTGGGCACTGTGGCGCAACTACTCCGACGCACTCGCGCGCAAGACCTTCCGTTTCTCGCTCTGGCATTTGTCGCTGCTGTTTGCCGCGATGCTGATCGACCATTACCTGCCCTGACACCATGAAAACCCGCCGTCACCTCCTGGCCGCCCTGGTGGCCAGTTCCATGCTGGCCGCCTGCGGCGACAAGACTGCGGGAGGTGCCGACGGACCGTTTGCTGGCATCGACATCACTGGCGCGGACTATGCGACCGGTTTTTCACTCACTGACCACAACGGCCAGCCACGTACGCTCGCTGACTTCAAGGGCAAGGCGGTGGTGATCTTCTTTGGCTTCACACAGTGCCCAGACGTCTGCCCGACCTCGATGAGCGAACTGGCACAGGTCAAGCAGCTGCTGGGCAAGGATGGCGAGAGGTTGCAAGGCCTGTTTGTCACCATCGACCCCGAGCGCGATACCCCGGAGATCATGAAGGCCTACATGGCAAGCTTCGACCCCAGCTTCCTGGCCCTATACGCGCAGCCTGACAAGCTGCCCGAGGTGGCCAAGAGCTTTCGTATTTACTACAAGAAAGTCCCAGGAAAGACCCCGACCAGCTACACCATGGACCACTCGGCGGGAAGCTACGTCTTCGACACCCAAGGCCGCATCAGGCTCTACCACCGCTACGGCAGCGGTGCACAAGCTCTGGCGGACGACTTGAAGAAGCTACTCGCGAGCTGATGCGGGTGCGGAGGTAGGAAGCCAGCATCGGGCTCCGCCAGGCCACAGGCATCGCCCCCTGGGGGTGATGATGCAGGCGGCGCGGTGGGGTCCGTCTACTGCTTGTCTTTCGCACTCGTGAACGAGTCGGCGAAAAATGCCTCGTCAGGCAACCCAGCGGCCGCGTAGTCCTTGCGGGCGGAATCGATCACGATAGGTGCGCCGCAGGCGTAGACCTGGTGACCAGACAGGTCGGGCGTGTCTTGCAGCACGGCAGTGTGCACAAAGCCTGTGCGCCCGGTCCAGGCGTCCTCGGGCAGCGCGTCGGAGATCACTGGTATGTAGCGCAGGTGCGGCATTGCGCTCAACTGCTCGTGAA
>JBIIQD010000242.1:0-4800 GCA_044342265.1 Hydrogenophaga sp.
ACAGCAGGTTGCGGTTGCTGTCGTTGGCGGCCGGCGTCCCGGGATACTTGTAGCGCTGGATCGCGTAGTACGGCACATACTCCGGGAAGTCGCGCATCAGCCGTGTGGCCAGCGTAGCCAGATCGCGTGCAGTCGTCACATGCCCGGCGACCGTGAGCCCTTCGGGGTTGCGATAGCTGCTGGCGTTCATGCCCAGCGCCTTGGCCTGGCGGTTCATCATGTCGACGAACTGTTCGACGCTGCCGCCGACCCCTTCTGCCAACGCCACCGTGGCGTCATTGCCAGATTGCACGATCATGCCCTTGATCAGGTCTTCCACGGGCACTTTCATCTTGGGATCGATGAACATCCGGGACCCTGGCATCTTCCAGGCCCGCTCGCTGACTGGCAGGGTCTGCTTGAGTTCGAGCTTTCCAGTTTTGAGCGCATCAAAGACCAGATAGGCGGTCATCAGCTTGGTCAGTGACGCAGGCTCCACGGACTTTTCCGGGTCTTTCGCGGCCAGCACTTGCCCAGAGCTAAGGTCGATCAACAAGTAGGCTCGGGCAGCGACTTCGGGGGGCACAGGGGTGGCAGCTTGCGCGGCCGACAGGCCCAAAGCGAAACCCACAAGAAAACGACACACAACTCGACGCAACAACATCGGAATCCAGACAAACAAAAGAGACGAAAGAACACCAGGCGGGTTCAGCCCCGCAGGTGACGCAGCACCAACTCCCGCAACAGCGGCAACTGGCCATGAAAAAAGTGCCCGCCCCCAGGAACCACGAGCACCGGGAGCGCTTGCGGACGCGCCCAATCGAGGACAGACGACAAGGCCACCGTGTCGTCCTGCTCACCATGAATGACCAGCGTGCGCAGGTTCATGTCCTTGGGCAACAAAGCCACCGGAAATCGACTCGCGGCGGTGCCCACCAGCACCGCCCTTTCGATGTCGCGCTGCTGTTCATGCAGCTGCGCGATAGCACCGGTCGTCACAAAGGCCCCAAACGAGAAGCCCGCCAAGCACAACGGCCCTTCGGGCGCCTGCGCTTGAACCACCGACATCAGGTCTTCGAGCTCGCCCCGACCCTCGTCGTAGACACCTTCGCTGGTCCCCACCCCGCGAAAATTGAACCGCACCGCCGTCCATCCCGCCAGCACGTGGGCGCGGGCCAGGGTCTGCACGACCTTGTTGGTGAGCATGCCTCCGTGCAAGGGATGCGGATGGGCGATGACAGCGGTCCCACGCACCGGGCCCGCTGGACGGTCGATGGCAACTTCCAGTCGGCCAGCTGGGCCCACTTGCGTCAGGAACTCGGTCTGTGCGTTCACAGCACCACCCCTTCAACCATGAGATAGGGGCATCAACGCCCCACCTCCGGAGGGGTGCGCAAGCGTTCCACGATCACGCCATCGCGCAAATGAGATTGCACGATTTCATCGATGTCACTTTGGTCGACATAGCTGTACCAGACCGCTTCTGGGTAGACCACGGCAATGGGCCCACCCGCGCAGCGATCCAGACAGCCCGCTTTATTGACCCTGACCTTGCCTTGGCCAAGAAGCCCCAGGGACTTGGCCTGACTCTTGCAGCGCTCGAACGCGGCCTGGGCTTTGTGCTGTGCGCAGCAGTCTTCCCCGCTGTCACGCTGGTTCAAGCAAAAAAAGATGTGTCGCTCGTAATAGGATTTGTTGTCGGTCATGTTTGAAATTTTAGTGGTGTGGTCAACGCGCGCTGGGCAAACGTGCAACTGCTCGCACGCCCAGCACCAACGCGGCGAATGGCCACAGCCAGCCCAGCCATTGGGAGAGACCATGGAAGCGGATGAAGCGCCCTTGCTCCCAGGCCTCCAGCGATTGGTCCAGGTACGCGCTGCCCGGCACCCGGTTCAGCAGACTCAACGACACGGCCACGCACAAGATCAGGCCCACATGACAAAGTCGCGCGGGCGCAGCAAGCGCCACAAGCCCGACGACCACGGCCAACGCCAGGCCCATCAGCGCCGGCATGTCCACCCAAGCCCAAGCGTTCTCGGGGCCGTAAGTCAACGCAGACGACAGTCCGGAAGCGCCCAGTCCAGCCAGCACCAGAGCCAGCAGAAAACCTGATCGGCGCCAGGCAGTCCTCACGTCGGCGTAGCCCATGAACAGCGGCGCCAACAGACCCAAGGTCACGCAAAGGGCTTGAGCCAGGGGACTCAGTGCCACCGCGCTTTCGATCCGCATGGGCACCCAATCCAGAAACGGCGTTTCTGTCAGAAACTCCACCAGCAAAGCCTCCAGCCGTTCCCAGACCTGGCCAAGCCCGAATGGCACTGACGCCGGATACAGCAGCGCAAATGGCCACAGCGCCAGCAGCACCAACGAACCGTAAGCCTGCGGGTGGAACCATTCGCGCCGGAACTGCGTCCACCGCCGCAGCCCCCCCAATCGTTCCAGCACCCAGGCACTACTGGCACCCAGCATGGCGCCACCCAGGTTCAATCCAAGGTCCAGATTGGAGGGGATTCGCCGGGGCAGGAAGTTCTGTAGCAGCTCCACCGACACGGACAGGACCATGGGCAGCAGCACTGCTGCCCACCAGGCCCAGCGCCCCCATCCAGATCGCAGCAGTCCCAAGGCCAGCAAGAATCCCAGGGGCGCGTACCCCACCAGATTGGCCAGCACATCAAACCAGGTCCAATAACGAGGCAAAGGAGCCCACAGGAACGCCAGCAACGCGTCCCCCGGCATGCGCCAGCCTTCAAACGGGTACAGACTGGCATACAGCACCAACCCGCCGAACAACAGTGCCAGCGGAATCGCTGAAGAACGGGTGCTCACGAGTGCAGGGGCGTCAAAAAGGTTTGACCACCACCAGGATCACCGCCACCACCAGCAAGATGACCGGCGCTTCGTTGAACCAGCGAAACCAGACATGGCTACGGCGATTGGTGCTGCGCTTGAACTGCGTCAGAAGTTGCCAGCAAACATGGTGGTACCCCAGGATCAGCACCACCACGAGCAACTTGGCATGCATCCAGCCATTGTCAGCACCCAGCCCGACGCCATAGCCCAACCAGAGCCACATCCCCAGCGCCAGGGCGGGCACGGCCAACAAGGTGGTGAAGCGAAACAGCTTGGTGGCCATCAGCATCAAGCGCTCCCGCTCGGCCACGCTTTCGGGCGGCACCATTGCCAGGTTCACAAAAATGCGTGGCAAATAGAACAAGCCGGCAAACCAGCTGGCCACGAAGATGATGTGAAAGGATTTGACCCAGAGCATGGGTGCAGTTTATCTGCGCCACCCCAGGCACCCCGAAAGGGCATCCTCAAAAAAAGAACCCGGCCCAAACGGGCCGGGTCGGGAAGCCTTTTTGCTGTCACACACTAAGGCACCCGCTCAGGGAGGAAAAGCGGGAAGCGCACCCTAGAGCACGCTCACTGTTAATGTTACACCAAAAAACATGAAATTTGGCAACGAACCCCTGTCAGATCTGACAGGGGTTCCCAACACACTCGAAAAAGTCCTGCCCTCACATCATTTTTGCCAGCTCAAACATCACCGCGGTGCCCAATGCTTCTCGGATGTTTCCGCGCCCCACCTTGGCCATTGAAAACTCTCCAAACCCGGACATGTCGAATGAGCTGTCGTCGGGGGAAATCTCGACAAACGGAAACTCGAAAACCTCACGGAGCAAATCGCTGCGGAAGCTCTCGAAATGCTCATCTTTGATCTCTGTGTCCACCACGATGAGGTTGGGCATGCGCGCCTTGATGGCATCACGTGCCTGTTGGAAGTCCACTACGCTGTCCGATGAGATGCCGATCTCTCTCAACGCATCGCGCACGTCGGCACGGATCTGCAAGCTCGGCGAGATCGTGAGCACGTAAGTGCCTGACAACGACTTGAACATCGAGGAGTGCTCGTCCGACAGGTCGACAGCAGAGACACCTGCCATGGCTTGAACCACGGTGCGATTGAACATCGCCGTGAAGCTCACCCCCTCGCCCGTCACGTCGCGCTCGACATCAATGCCCCCTGAGGCTGCGGCCACCTGCCGGATCAGCATCCAGCTCAGGTTATCTGAAGAGGTGGCGCTGGAAGGCGGCACACCGTCATTGGCCACGCGCACTTGCAGACGCGCGTGCTGCGGCCAAGCGTTGAGATCCATGCGCACGTCGACGCGGTTGCCGAATGGAATACCCCAGTCCAGCACAGCATTCACAAATGTGTGCGCCACTGTCGGATCAATCAGCACCTCCACCGGCTTGAGCTTGCGCCGCAGGGCAATGCCAAGAATCCCCAGCTCCTGTTTGCGTTCCTGCAGTACACCTTCAACCAGATCCGCCATGTTCACTTTTTCATGCGACTGTCGAATGCGGCCGCTGTAGAAGCGGTGAATCTGCTGGGCGCTGACGCCTGCCAATTTGATGCGCTCGGCCGGAATGTTCAGGCTCCGATGCTCCAGCTTGGAAAGCCGCCCTTTTGACAGCAATTGATCGATCTGACCCTGAAGTGCACTGACACTTTCAGTGAAATGGTCCGCGAGAGCCGCCACCAGTTCCTGCCAGTGATCATCGAGAGACCAGCTGTCAGCTTCTGCGGATGCGCCAGTCTTGTTCGGGGTGGACGGATTCGCTTTGCTCGGCGGTGTGGGCTTCATGGCTTTGAACGCTCTAAGGATGGTTTAGGTTGTATCAACGTGGTTGGTGGAGGCCGACATCTTTCGATGTTGAACCCAACATCTTGTTCTCAATGCACAGTTCAACACAATCTTCTTGTGTTCTCAATCATTGATGATATTTTACAAATTGCAACATTTGCCGCAAAGGCCA
>JBIIQD010000243.1:0-4796 GCA_044342265.1 Hydrogenophaga sp.
GGCCAGATGAAAAACCTGTATCCCGACACACCATGAAGATCCCGCAGAACACCTTCCGCGACGCCCTCAAGGCGGGCAAGCCCCAGATCGGCTGCTGGGTCGGCTTCGCCTCGCCCGACGTGGCCGAGGCCCTGGCCGGCTGCGGCTTCGACTGGCTGCTCATCGACGGCGAACACGCGCCCAACGACCCGCGCACCGCCCTCGACCAGCTGCGCGCTGTCGCTCCCTATGGTGCGCCCTACGGCAAGACTCACGCCATCGTGCGCGCGGTGCAGGCCGACGTCGCCCTCGTCAAGCAATACCTCGACATCGGCGCGCAGACCCTGCTGATCCCGATGATCGACACCGCCGAGCAGGCCGCGCTGATGGTGCAGGCCATGCGCTACCCGCCCGAAGGCATCCGCGGCATGGGCGCGGCGCTCGCGCGCGCCTCGCGCTGGAACCAGGTCGACGACTACCTCAACCAGGCCAACGGCCAGATGTGCCTGCTGGTGCAGGCCGAGACCGTGACCGCGGTGAACAACCTCAAGGCGATTGCCGAGACCGAGGGCGTGGACGGCGTGTTCTTCGGCCCGGCCGACCTCTCGGCCAGCATGGGCCACCGCGGCCAGCCCGGTCACCCCGAGGTGCAGAAAGTCATCCTCGACGGCATCGCCACCGTGCGCGCCGCCGGCAAGGCCGCCGGCATCCTCGCCACCGACCCGGCGCTGGCGCAGCAGTACCTCGACGCGGGCGCGCTGTTCGTGGCGGTGGGCGTGGATACGACGTTGTTGGTGAAGGCGGCGACGGGGTTGGTGGAGCGGTTTGGCGCTAGCGCCCAAAAGGTGGCGCCGCCGTCGGGTGGGTACTGAGCTTTTCGTGTCAAAACTATAGAGACAAATCTTCGTCAGACCGTCTTCTGAAGAAAAAGTCGGTCAGCTTTAGATCTTTCTGTCCGGTCACTTGGACAGGTGGCAGACCGCTTCTATGTAGTTGCCCTCGGGATCGATCACGAACGCGTTCGGCTGGACCTGCTCCTGAGCGCACTGCGCTGTGTCTCGCCCGTTGAAGTGCTTCTCACACCTGCGATGCTTCAAGAGATGTAGTCCAGCGGAAGCGCAGTGGTGAACTTGATTTGTTCCATCGCGAAGCTTGAGCTCACGTCGGACAGATCTGCGCCGCGAATCAGGCGCTTGTACACGCCGTCGTAGGCGCCAATGTTCGGCACGACGATGCGCAGAAGGTAGTCGATATCACCGCTCATCCGGTAGAACTCGACCACTTCCGGTATCTGGCTCACCACCTCGTTGAAGCGGCTGAACCACGCTTCGTTGTGTTGGTTGGTCCGAACGCCAACAAACACGGTGACCCCCACGTTGAGTTTCTCCGGGTCCAGCAGCAGTACCTGCTTCCTGATGATCCCTTCGTCCCGCAGACGTTGCAGGCGGCGCCAGCACGGCGTTGGTGAAAGGTTGACCGCTTCGGCCAGCTTGGTCATGGGAATGTCGGCATCCTCCTGGAGCAGGCGAAGCAACGTGCGATCGATAGCGTCTAGGAGTTTCATCTAGGTTTTTCCAGATACGTAGAAAAAAAATCCAATGATATCCAATCAAGCACGACATATTGCGATCAATTGTCGAAGAACTGAGCGCAAACTCCTTGCACCAATACGCAACGAAGGAGTTCACCTTGAGAAAAATCGGGCTGATCGGTGGCATGAGCTGGGAGTCAACAGCGCTGTATTACCAGACCATAAACAGAGAGGTCGCCCGCCGGCTCGGCGGCCTGTACTCGGCGGACTTTCACCTCATCAGTCTCAATTTCGAGGACATCGCCCGGCGTCAGCGCGCGCAGGACTGGGCCGGAATGAGCGACATCCTCACCGCCGCAGCGCGCAAGCTCGAAGCGGGTGGCGCGGACTGTGTGCTAATAGGCACCAACACCATGCACAAGCTGGCGCCTCAGGTGCAGTCAGCGATCGGTGTGCCGCTGCTGCACATCGCCGATGTGACGGCCCGGGCGATTCTCGGGCGAGACATGTATGTTGTTGGTCTGCTGGGAACACGTTTCACGATGGAGCAGCCGTTCTACGTCGAGCGCCTGGCCGAATATGGCATCGACTGCGTGGTGCCCAGCGAAACAGAACGCGCGGAGGTGCACCGCATCATTTTTGATGAGCTCTGCAAGGGGCAGCTTCTGCCCGCCAGCCGTGCAGCCCTGCAGGAAATCTGCGCGGGACTGGCATCGCGCGGCGCCCAGGGCATTGTTCTGGGTTGCACTGAGCTGCCTCTGATTCTCGGTAGCCACGACCTGTCGCAACCCATCTTCGATACGACCGCGCTGCATGCGCTCGCGGCGGTGGACTTCGCCTTGGCTGAGCCTGGCCATCAAGCCGAACACTGAGGAGGGGGTTTACATGTGTCAGCTGCTGGGCATGAACAGCAACAGTTCTGCCGCCATCACCTTTTCTTTTACCGGCTTTGCCGAGCGCGGCGGTCGCACTGCAGGCCATGTCGATGGCTGGGGTGTTGCCTTCTACGACTTGCTGGGTTGCCGTGTCTTCCACGATGACCAGCCGGCCAGCGAGTCTAAGCTCGCGAATTTTCTGCGCGAATATCCGATCAAGTCGCAGATCGCCATTGCGCACGTGCGCAAGGCGACACAGGGCGGCTTGATGGTCTCGAACTGTCATCCGTTTCAGCGCGAGTGGCTGGGACAGACCTGGGTGTTCGCTAACAACGGTGATCTGCGCAACTTTCATCCAGAGCTGCGCGGGCGCTATATGCCTGTGGGCACCACCGACAGCGAGCGAGCCTTCTGTTGGCTCCTGCAGGAGCTGCAAGTGCGTTTCGCAGACTGCCTACGAGCCCCTACTTGGCAGGAAATCGCCCCGCATTTGGCCGAGTTGACCGAAAGCATTGCACGACACGGCAACTTCAATTTCCTGATGTCCAACGGCGAGGCTCTGTATGCGCATTGCTCCAGCCGGCTGCAGGTTCTTGAGCGACGCCACCCGTTTCCCACCGCGCGCCTGGTCGACTGCGACATGGTGCTGGACCTCGGCTCGCTCAATGGCGTAGACGATCGCATGGTGATCATCGCTACCGAGCCGCTGACCTCTGAAGAGCCTTGGCAGCCCTTCGAGACCGGCGAGAGCAAGGTATTCGTCGATGGCCAACAGGTTTGGCACCACATCAGCCAAGCGACGAAGGTGTTCCCGGTGCCCACTGCAACCGTGGGCCGTGCCTGGCGGCCGCCTGCTGGGATGGCGACATGAAGTTTGGTGAATCGCCAGACCGCTGGTTGGACTACCTGCGCCAAGACTGAACCGAGCGCTGCTCGAGGAGCTTCAATGGACGTCAAATGGCTGGAGGACTTTCTCTCCCTCGCCGAATACCGCAGTTTTACAAAGGCTTCGCGCGAGCGAAACACCTCGCAGTCGGGCATGTCGCGGCGCATCCAGTCTCTGGAGCATTGGGCGGGTGTACAGCTCGTAGACCGAACGGTGAAGCCGCTACAACTCACTGTGGCAGGCAAGCGCTTTCTGCCGCTGGCCGCCAACTTGCGAGCCTCGCTGGTGGCAGCGCGTAGCATCTGCTCTCGCGAATCGGCGACTTACCAACCATTGGTCACGCTCGCCGTCGCCGAGGGCATGGAGTCAGGCATGTTGCCGGGGCTGCTGGCCAGGCTGCGTGAGCGCGGCGTGGACGTGACGGTGCGGGCGTTGGCGCGCGGGGTCGATGTGGCACCGTTATCGCTGCTTGAGGGCGACGCTGACCTATGGCTCGCGCCGCAACATGCGCAATTGCCATTGGCGCTGGACCCACTTTGTTTTGAGACTGTGACCGTCGCGCGCGATCTCTTGTCCCCACTGACCGCACCAGATGCGATAGGCCGGCCTCTCCACTTCCTTCCCGGCCAACCCGGCCGACCAACACCTTTGATTGAGTACCGCCGCAGTGACTATTTCGCGCAAGTCTCTAAGGTGCTGTTATCGCGCGGTCCCATGCACGCACATGTGGCACAAGCAGGTGAGGCCGATTCGCTGCACTTTCTGCGCTCGATGGCGATGCATGGTATCGGCGTCGCCTTCCTGCCGGAATCGATGGTGCGCGAGGAACTTCAACGAGGCGAGTTGGTGCGCTTGGACCCGCGCTGGTCCGCAGAGATCGAGATTCAGCTGGTGCGTGTGCTGCGACCACAAGGTCAGTCCGCGCATGGCGCCGCCGATCTGATTTGGCAATGCCTGGCGCGCGAAAGCAGTGAAGCTGCATCGCGTGGGGTAAGGCCTTACCGGCATGTGCACCAAGGCGGAACGCCGACGTTCCCGTCGGCGAGTGTCTGAGAAGGTTGCATTTTCGTGACATGAACATGCGAGTTTTTCATCAATGAGCCGCCCAACGACCTTCAAGGCGCTGGTCGATGCGCAGTCCGCATAAGGGGCTTCCAACCCCATTGCGGCGGTCTTGTTTCAATTCAATACTGACCTTGTCGTGCTGGCGGACCGTGGGGGTTCGCAAAGCGAACGATTCATTCTTCGACACCGGAGTCATTCATGAAGAAAACCGCGATCTGTGTGGCCATCGGCTTGCAGGCTTTGACCATCGGCGTGGCGCACGCGCAAAGCTCCGTCACCATTTACGGCGTCGTCGATGCCTTCGTGGAATTCGGCAAGGCCGGTACCGAGGCTGAGCCAAAGAGCCAGACCCGGCTGCAGTCAGGCGGAACCAACGGGTCGCGCCTGGGCTTCAGGGCGGTCGAAGACCTGGGCGGTGGACTCAAGGCCAATGCTGTGCTTGAGCATGGTCTTCTGGTCG
>JBIIQD010000244.1:0-4795 GCA_044342265.1 Hydrogenophaga sp.
AGCGTTTCAACATCACACGCCAGCCGATACCCCAGACCCCGTTCGGTCACGATCAGCGCGGGCCTGGCCTGGTCGGGTTCGATCTTCATGCGCAGGCGGCGAATCTGGACGTCGATGGCGCGGTCGTACACCTCCGCCTCGTGCAGGCGGGACATGGACAGCAACTGATCGCGCGTGAGCACACGCTGCGGCGCGCGGCACATCGCATGGAGCAAGCTGAACTCGCTGTTGGTGAGTTCCACCAGTGCCCCGTCGGGCGCCACCAGGCGCCGGGTGCGCAGGTTGAGTTCCCAGCCACCAAAGCGAAAGGCTCGCCGGGTGTTGTCGCGCTCGGGCAGCGTGGCTTGAACCTGGTAGCGCCGCAACACCGCCCGCACCCTGGCCAGCAGCTCACGCGGACTGAACGGCTTGGTCACGTAGTCGTCGGCCCCGAGTTCAAGCCCCATGACGCGATCGGCTTCTTCGTGGCGACCGGTGAGCAGCACAATCGGCACGGTGGCGCGCTCTCGCAACTGCCGCGCCAGGTGCAAGCCATCTTCGCCGGGCATCCTCAGATCCAGCACCACCAGGTCAATCGCTTCTGCGTCGAAGCGCTCGAACATGTCGCGCCCTGAGGCAGCGGTACTCACCCGCATATCGTTGGCGCCAAGATACTCTGACAACAGATCCCGAATGGTCACATCATCGTCAACGACGAGAATATGGGGAGCGATGGAGGTGTTCATGGGCTGGAAAATGTCGGTCCTGATGATCGAGTTTAGCGGGGGCTGTTCTCGAATCAGCGCCCCGAGAAATGGCGCGAGAAGTGGCCCGAAGATCCCACTCTTGCGCCCTGCTTCGCAACCCTCCCATTTGCTGCGCACATGCAATCCTTGAACCTGCCGCTCCGAACGCAACAGAGGCGCACCTGGCTGCTGCCCCTGGGCGCATGGGTGGTGCTGGCCGTTGTGGTTGTGGTGACTTTGTGGTACCTGAGGCAAGCCAGTTTGGCTCATCAGTTGCGCGAGTTGAACCTGCTGACCCTGGCTTCATCCGATGCCGTCGAACGAGGTATGCGTGGTGTCGAAGAAGGCCTTCACGTCATACGAACAGAGCTGGAAGAAGGTCATCTTTCTCTGGACGACGAATCCGCTGCTCGCACCTTGAAGACCAGAGTGGGTTTGATGCCACTGGTTCAGTCGCTTTGGGTGATTGACGACCGAGGCGAGGCTCTGACCACCTTGCAACCATTACCCCATCCCGATCCGGCCAGCTTCCACCCTCCTTTGGCATCAACCCCCAAAGATGTGCTGTCGTTGAGTCGCCCATTCGACGGTGGCGGCGGAGAGCAGGATTTGCTCGCGTTCGCGGTGCGCTATTCGGTGGGGCAACAGGGCACGAGCGGCTGGATCATCGCCAGCGCTCCCAATGCGTCATTGGTGGGCGCCATCGGCGGTGCTTTACCCTCCACCGATGCCAGCATGCTGGTGCTGCGCAGCGACAGCACACGCCTGGTGGCGGTCAATGCATTGCCCTCCCAGTTGCCACCCGTTGAGGCTGCCGCATTCGGGGTTGAGCAGATGGAGCCTGGTATTCAGTCCTTTGCGCAGGGTGACATGCTGGTTGCACAGCGATTCATTCCAAGGTACGGCGTCAAGGTGGTGGTCTATCGGGACCTTGCCGCTGCACTCGGTGACTGGCGCCTGACCGCCGAGCTGGCAGCCGCTTCCCTCACATTGCTGCTGGTGGCAATGTGTCTGGCGTTGTACAAAATCCAACAGGCCGACCGGCGCCGTGCCGAGGCTCAACGGGCGCTGACCCTCCAGGTTTCGCGCTCCGGCAAGCTCGAATCCCTGGGCACGCTCGCAGGCGGCGTGGCCCATGATTTCAACAACGTCCTGGCTGGCATTGTTGGATACGGCGAAATGGCCCAAGACAGCGCCACACCCGGAAGTGCACAAGCGCGCCACATCGACAAGCTGCTGCAAGCGGCTTTGCGAGGCAAAGACTTGGTGGAGCGTATCCTCACCTTCAGCCGCGGTGGCGCCCGGACCCTGACGGTGTTTGAAGTCGGCCCTTTGGTGGAAGAAGTGCTCACTTTGATGTCAGCGTCATTGCGTTCGGGCATCGAACTGAACCGGCAGATCGAAGCCCCCAGTTCGCGCATCAAGGGCGATGCCACCCAAGTCTTTGAAGCGGTCATGAACCTTTGCACCAACGCGATGCAGGCCATGCCGAACGGCGGCACCCTCGGTGTTTCCTTGCGTCGCGAATCGGTGCAAGAGCCTCGCGTCTTGTCGCACTCCCGGCTGGCACGCGGTGGCTACGTGGTGTTGAGCGTTTCTGACCAAGGCATGGGGATCACGCCGCAAGTGATGGAGCACCTGTTCGAACCCTTCTTCACCACCAAGGCGGCGCAGTCGGGGACCGGGTTGGGGCTTGCGGTGGTGTTCGGTGTGGTGGCCGAGTTGGGTGGGGGCATCGATGTGGACAGCAGCCCTGGTCAAGGAGCACGGTTCACGGTGTACCTGCCCGAGTGTGTGGAGGGGCTCGGCACGCCGGTGTCTGCCGAGTCCAGCGCTGTGCGCGGTGCAGGGCAGCGCATTCTGGTGGTCGACGATGAGCCAGAACTGGTGGCTTTGAATGTGGAAATGCTGCGCAGCTTGGGTTATGAGCCCCAGGGATTCACAGATGCCAGGGCGGCGCTGCGGTCGATTGAGAACGATCCCGGCCGCTACGCAGCGGTGGTGACGGACGAGGTGATGCCCGAGCTCACGGGCACCCAGCTGACACAGGCACTGCGGCAGGTGGCGCCCCTTCTGCCTGTGCTGCTGGTGAGTGGCTATGGCGGCGCCTTGTTGGGCGAGCGCGCCAGTGCCAAAGGCGTCACACGCGTACTGACCAAGCCGCTGCAGCGCCACCAATTGGCGCGGGCGCTGAGCGACATCGTGCGCTGATCTTCTTGGGATGCCCGCCCAGTTGTGGCGCACCACGCAGTGGTTCGCATGTTTCATTTGAAACAAAGCACTGGGGCCTATGCAACACGCGGCCAACATGGGAATTGAATACTGACGTCACCGAAGCAGCCCGGCCCAGTCACAGTCAACCGAACCTCGGTATGGATAGCGTCACTGGACGGTGCAGCACGGAGTCGAAGGCCCCAACAGCTGTTGCTGTGACAAGTCTTCATTTCTAAAGCCACTACCAAAGTTCCATCATGACCACGAAACTCCTCCAACCTATCTTGGCCACCATCGTTGCAGCGGCTGCGTTGAGCACGCCATTTGCAGCCTCTGCCCGCACAGAGTCTTGCCACGTCACCAATGAAAAACAGATTGCTGGTCTTTTTGATCGCTGGAACGCGAGCCTGCAAACGGGTAATCCGCAAAAAGTCCTGGCCAACTACGCCAAAAAATCTGTGTTGTTGCCGACGTTGTCGAACACGCCGCGGCTGACCCCTGAGCAAAAGGCGGATTACTTTGAGCATTTCCTGGCCCGCAAGCCGGTGGGGTCAATCGATTCCAGATCGATCGAGATCGATTGCAACACCGCCATTGACGCCGGGCTGTACACCTTCAAGTTTGACGACGGCTCAATGGCCAACGCCCGCTACACCTTCACCTACAAGTGGGATGGCAAGCAGTGGCTGATCACCAGCCACCACTCTTCGCTGATGCCTGAGAAGAAAGGCTGACACGTGGTCTGAGGCCCCGACAAACGTCCCGTGGATGGTGGTCAGCGCCCATGGAGGCACGGCTGGACCAGAGACGGGATGTGTGTCGTTTTCGGTGCGCCGACCAACGGGCAGGTCTTCCTCCTGCCTGGCGGTTCGGACGTCCCCCCTCAGCCGCATGCTCCGCCGCCTCCCCAACGCTACGCCATCAACCCGAGCACGACCCCCACAAACACGGTGAATCCGAGCCAGTGGTTGAGCCGAAAGGCTTTGAAGCAGCTGTCGCGCGTGCGGTCCTTGATAAGCATGAAGTGCCAGCCTACCTGCGCCAGCGCCACCAGCAACATGGCGATCCAGACCACCGGGTTCACGACCGACCACAGCACGGCGGTCCAGACCGCGAGGAACACCCCGTAGAAGGCGGTGACGGCGGGCACGTCGGCGTTGCCCAGGGTGATGGCCGAAGTTTTCATGCCGATGCGCAGGTCGTCGTCGCGGTCGACCATGGCGTATTCGGTGTCGTAGGCCAGGACCCAGAACAGGTTGCCCGCCATCAACGCCCAGGCTTGCCAGGGCATGGTTTCGGTGACCGCCGCAAACGCCATGGGGATACCGAAGCTGAAGGCCACGCCCAGCACGGCCTGCGGCATGGACACATAGCGCTTGGCGTAGGGGTAGATGACCGCCAGCATCAGCCCCAGGAAAGACCAGGCGATGGTGGCGCGGTTGGTGGTGAGCACCAGCAGGAAGGCGGCGAACGCGAGCACCGCGCCCACCACCAGCGCCTCTTTCACGCCCACGCGGCCACTGGTGACGGGGCGCTGTGCGGTGCGCTTGACGTGTTTGTCGAACTCGCGGTCGGCCACGTCGTTGACGCAGCAGCCCGCGCTGCGCATGAGGATGGTGCCGGCGACGAACACGGCCAGCAGATGCCAGCCGGGAAAGCCCTGCGCGGCGATCCACAGCGCCGAGAGCGACGGCCACAGCAGCAGCAGCCAGCCGGCGGGCCGGTTCCAGCGGATCAGGTCAAGGTAAAGATTCAGTCGATCAAACACGGTCGGTATTCCGCAGTTGAGTGGGTGTGCGACAGGCCAGCTCACACCGGGGAACTGGCTTCGCCGGGCCAAAGGTGTGGTCCCCCCG
>JBIIQD010000245.1:0-4780 GCA_044342265.1 Hydrogenophaga sp.
ACCAGATCACGATCGCGCCGGGCACGATGGTCAGCACGCCCGCCGCCGCCAGCGTGGCCCAGTCCATGCCGCTGGCGCTGACGGTGCGGGTCATGGTGGCCACGATGGGTTTGGCGTTGACGCTGGTCAGCGTGCGCGCCATCAGCAGCTCGACCCAGCTGAACATGAAACAGAAGAAGGCCGCCACGCCGACGCCGGACTTGATCAGTGGCAGGAAGATGGTGATGAAGAAACGCGGGAAGCTGTAGCCGTCGATGTAGGCGGTCTCGTCGATCTCGCGCGGGATGCCGGACATGAAACCTTCCAGAATCCAGACCGCCAGCGGCACGCTGAACAGCAGGTGCGCCAGCGCCACCGCGATGTGTGTGTCCATCAGGCCCACCGTGGTATAGAGCTGAAAAAACGGCAGCAGGAACACCGCCGGTGGCGTCATGCGGTTGGTCAGCAACCAGAAGAACACGTGCTTGTCGCCCAGGAAGCTGTATCGCGAGAAAGCATAGGCCGCTGGCAGCGCCACGGTGAGGGTGATCACCATGTTGATGCTCACGTAGATCAGGCTGTTGATATAGCCTGAATACCAGCTTTCGTCGGTGAAGATCAGCTTGTAGTTGTCCCACGTGAAGGCCTGGGGGAACAGGCTGAAGCTGGAGACGATTTCCTGGTTGGTCTTGAAACTCATGTTGACCATCCAGTAAATGGGCAACAGCGCGAAAACCAGGTAGGCGATCAGAAAGACCGTGCGCTTGTGGAAACGTTCTTCATGCATGACCGGCTCCCGATTCCTGACCTTTGCCCAGCGACTGCATCCAGTTGTAGAGCACAAAACAGAACAGCAGAATGATGAGGAAATAGATCAGCGAGAAGGCCGCCGCCGGACCCAGGTCGAACTGTCCCACCGCCTTTTGCGTCAGGTACTGGCTGAGGAACGTGGTCGCATTGCCAGGGCCGCCACCTGTGAGCACGAAGGGCTCGGTGTAGATCATGAAGCTGTCCATGAAGCGCAGCAGCACCGCGATCATCAGCACGCCGCGCATCTTGGGCAGCTGGATGTAGCGGAACACCGCGAACTTGCTGGCGCCGTCGATGCGCGCGGCCTGGTAGTAGGCGTCGGGAATGCTGCGCAGGCCCGCGTAGGCCAGCAGCGCCACCAGCGGCGTCCAGTGCCACACGTCCATCAGCAGCACGGTCAGCCAGGCGTGGGTGGCATTGCCGGTGTAGCTGTATTCGACGCCCAGACTCTTCAGCGTGGCGCCCATCAGGCCGATGTCTGCACGACCGAAGATCTGCCAGATGGTGCCGACCACGTTCCAGGGGATCAGCAGCGACAGCGCCACGATCACCAGCGTGGCCGACGCCTTCCAGCCCGTTGCCGGCATGGACAGCGCCAGGGCGATGCCCAGGGGAATCTCCACCAAGAGCACGGCCATTGAGAACTTCATCTGGTTCCACAAGGCCGCGTGCAGGTCTTCGTCGCGCATGACCTGCGCGAACCACTCGGTTCCGACAAAAACCCGGCGCTCGGGCGAGATGATGTCCTGCACCGAGTAGTTCACCACCGTCATCAGCGGCAGGATGGCCGAGAAGGCCACGCAGATCAGCACCGGCAGGATCAGGAACCAGGCTTTCTGGTTGACGGGTTTGGTTGTAACGCTCATCCCACCAGCTCCTCGTTCTTGTAAAAGCAGGTGTGCTCGCCCAGAACCTGCAGGCCCACCGCGTCGCCCACGCTGGGCAAGGCCGCGTCGGGTGCCAGGCGGGCTTTCACCGTCTGCCCTGCTGCGGCGAGCGTCACCAGGAAATAGGTGCCGATGTCTTGCACCTGGCTCACGGTGGCGGGCAGCGCACCGGGCTGGCCCTGCGGGCCGATCACCAGGTACTCCGGCCGGATGCCCAGGCGCAGATCACCGTCGGGGAACGAACGCCCACCGTCGCCCAGCGGATGGTCGGCCACGTGCAAGCGCCCACCGCGCACCGACACCGGCAAAAAATTCATGCCGGGTGATCCGATGAAGTGCCCGACGAAGGTGTGCGCCGGACGCTCGAACAGGGCATCGGGCGTGCCCAGCTGCACCACCTTGCCGCGCGTCATCACCACCACCTGATCCGCAAAGGTCAGGGCCTCGACCTGGTCGTGGGTCACGTAGATCAGCGTGAGTTTGAGTTCGTGGTGGATCTGCTTGAGCTTGCGGCGCAGCTGCCACTTCAGGTGCGGGTCGATCACGGTAAGCGGTTCGTCGAACAGCACCGCCGACACATCGGGTCGCACGAGACCGCGACCGAGAGAGATCTTCTGCTTCTGGTCGGCGGAGAGGCCAGCGGCGCGCATGTTCAGCTGGTGGCTCATCTCCAGCATCTCGGCGATCTGACCCACGCGGGCCTTGATCTGGTCGGCCGGGACCTTGCGGTTCTTCAGCGGAAAGGCCAGGTTCTCGGCGACCGTCATGGTGTCGTAGATCACCGGGAACTGGAACACCTGGGCGATGTTGCGTTCCTGCGGCGTGGCGCGGGTCATGTCCTGGCCGTCGAACTTCACCGTGCCGTGCGATGGCACCAGCAGGCCCGACATGATGTTGAGCATGGTCGTCTTGCCGCAACCCGAGGGGCCGAGCAGCGCGTAGGCGCCGCCGTCTTCAAAACCCATCTTGAGCGGCAGCAGCGCGTAGTCAGCGTCGTCCTGGGGGTTCGGCTTGTAGGAGTGGGCGAGGTCGAGGTCGATGCGTGACATCTCAGGCTCCCTTCGCGCGCGGCGGGGCAATGAGCAAGTCACCCGCTTGGTCAAACGCGTAAATCTGTGCGGGATTCACATGCAGCGTGATCGCGCTGCCCAGAGCGAAATCGTGCACGCCGGTCAGCTGGGCCACGATGCCGCCAACCGCCGTGTGCACGTGCACGAAGGTGTCGGAGCCGGAGATTTCGGCCAACTCCACGCTGCCTGGCAAGGCCGCGTCACCCGGTCGTGGCGCCACGCGCACGGCACTGGCACGGATGCCCAGGGTCAGCGAGCGGCTGGCGCCGTGGGGCAGCTTCACCGCCAGCAGCGGCCCGCCGTTCAGGCGCACTCCACCCTCAGCCACCTCGGCCGCCAGCAGGTTCATCGGCGGGTCGCTGAAGGCGCGCGCCACCCGCAGCGACTTGGGCTGGTGGAACACCTCGGCGGTCGGCCCGTATTGCAGCAACTCGCCCGCGTCCATCACCGCCGTGTAGCCCCCCAGCAGCAGGGCCTCGCCCGGCTCGGTGGTGGCGTAGACCACCGTCGAATCGCCCGCTGAGAACAGCTGGGTCAATTCCTCGCGCAGCTCTTCGCGCAGCTTGTAGTCCAGGTTCACCAGCGGCTCGTCGAGCAGCATCAGCGGCGCATTCTTGGCCAGCGCGCGGGCCAGCGCCACGCGCTGCTGCTGCCCGCCCGAAAGCTCGGCGGGCAGGCGGTCGAGAAAAACGTCGATGTGCAGTTTATCGGCCAGCTCGCGCACCCGGCGCTGGATGTCGGCCTTGGACTGGCCGCTGAGCTTGAGTGGCGACGCGATGTTGTCGAACACCGTCATCGACGGGTAGTTGATGAACTGCTGGTAGACCATGGCCACGTTGCGCTCGCGCACCGGCGTCCCCGTCACGTCCCGGCCATCCACCAGTACGCGGCCGCTGGAAGGCACGTCAAGGCCCGCCATGATGCGCATCAGGCTGGTCTTGCCCGCTTGCGTGGCGCCCAGCAGCACCGTCACCGCGTCGGGCGCTGGCATCAGGCTCATGGGGTGGAGGTGGACCGCCGGTCCGACCGTCTTGCCCACCTGCTCCAGGGAAAGTTGCATGTCTGGTTTCGGGAATGAAGCGTGAAGGAATGCACACGCGCTGCATTCGAGCGCTTTCGTTTGACGAATTCTATTGTTCGCTTTTGTTCTTCTTGTTTCGGTACTTACCCTTGTTCGGGCACTTTCTTTTTCCGTTATGTTCACGTCATTGGACTTCTGACGCCCCTTTTCATGAATCTGGCCCCCCGACACACCGATCTTCTGGACCTGGTGCGCACCCAAGGCCCGCAGAGCATTGACGCCCTGGCTGAACGCTTCGGCGTGACCCTGCAGACCGTGCGCCGCGACGTTCAGCGCCTGGCCGAAGCTGGACTGCTTTCGCGTTTTCATGGCGGCGTGCGCTTGCCGGGATCGACCACCGAGAACATCGCCTACCGCCAGCGCCAGGCGATGGAGTCCGAGGCCAAGACACGCATCGCCCGGGCCATTGCGCAGCGCGTGCCCAACGGCTGTTCGCTGATCCTCAACATCGGCACCACCATCGAGGCCGTCGCCCACGGGCTGTTGCAGCACCGTGGCCTGCGCGTGATCACCAACAACCTCCACGTGGCCGCGCTGCTGAGCACCAACCCCGATTGCGAAGTGATCGTGGCCGGTGGCCAGGTGCGGGGCGCCGACCAGGGCATCGTGGGCGAGGCCACCGTGGATTTCATGCGCCAGTTCAAGGTGGACATTGGCTTGATCGGCATCAGCGCCATCGAAGCCGACGGCACCCTGCGCGACTTCGACTACCGGGAAGTGAAAGTGGCGCGCGCCATCATCGAACAGTCGCGCGAGGTCTGGCTCGCGGCCGACCGCAGCAAGTTCAACCGCCCAGCCATGGTGGAACTGGCACGGCTCGACGATGTGGACGTGGTGTTCACCGACGAGCCCCCGCCGCCGCCGTTCGACAGCCTGCTGGTGCAAGGCAATGTGGAGTGCGTGGTCGCCCACCAGGAATTCGAGGCCGCCTGATCCTTTCGACATCACAGAAG
>JBIIQD010000246.1:0-4727 GCA_044342265.1 Hydrogenophaga sp.
CCGGTTGGGCGGCAGAGCGCTCGACAGCGGGCGCATCCGATGTGGCAGGTCGTGATGGGACCGAGGCTCCCGTGGGCTCGAGCGGGCGAGATGACACCCCATCGCCCTGAGGAGCCAGCCGCTCTTCGGCCTCGCGGGTCATCACCAGAATGCTGATTCGTCGGTTGATCGCAGCAGCGGGTTGATCGGGTTCCAGCAAGCGGCTGGAAGCCAGTCCTTCGACACGACCGATTTGTCCGTCCGGCAAGCCGCCGGCCGCGAGTTCGCGCCTTGAGGCATTCGCCCGGTCCGCCGACAACTCCCAGTTGCTGTAGCCACGGTCACCGCTGCCATAGGGTGTGGCGTCCGTGTGGCCGGACAGGGCCAGGCGGTTATCGATCTCGCCCAACGCCGAACCAATTTCGCGCAGGATGTCGCGCATATAGGGTTTCACCAGCGCGCTGCCGACGTCGAACATCGGCCGACTCTGGTCGTCCACGATCTGTATCTGCAGGCCGTCGGGGGTTTTCTCCATGCGGATCTGCGACCCGAACTCCGACAGCGCCTGGCTGTTGGCGATCATCTCGTTGATCTTGGCTTGCAGCGCGTCGATCCGCATGGCGTCTTCACGCGCCAGCTCGGCGCGCGCCATCTGGGCGCCTTTGACCTTCTCCGCCCGCTCGGCGTCGCCACCGTCGACCTGGCCTGCAGCTTTGGAGAGGTCGCGCCCGCCGCCAGGCAGGATGCTGTCGCTGTTGCCGGTGCCATCGCCCCCCATCAACGACACCTTCACCGGGTTGGTGAAATAGTCCGCTATACCGTTGAGATCCCCGGAGGACGTCGATCCCAGCAGCCACATCAGCAGGAAAAACGCCATCATCGCCGTCACAAAATCGGCATAGGCGATCTTCCACGCACCACCGTGTGCGGCATGCCCGCCTTTCTTGACGCGCTTGACGATGATCGGCTGGAGCTTTTTCCCGTCGGCCATCACTTCTTCCCTTTGACGTGACTTTCCAGTTCGGAGAAGCTGGGCCGGACATTCGAGAGCAGTACCTTGCGACCGAACTCAATCGCTGTGGACGGCGCGTAGCCTTGCATGGACGCCAGCAAGGTGGTCTTGATGCATTGGAACTCCTTGCCGCTTTCTTCCACCTTCTGCTCCAAGAGGCCGGCCAGCGGTTCGGCAAAGGCATAGGCCAGCAAGATACCCAGAAACGTACCGACCAGCGCCGAGCCGATCATGGCGCCCAGCACTGCTGGTGGCTGCCCCACCGAGCCCATGGTCTTGACCACGCCGAGCACCGCGGCCACGATGCCGAACGCAGGCAGACCACCGGCGATGCGCTGGATCGCTGCCACTGGCGCGTGCGCTTCCTGGTGATGGGTCTCGATCTCGGCGTCCATCAGCGACTCGATCTCGTGGGCATTGAGGTTGCCCGAGACCATCATGCGCAGGTAGTCGGTGATGAACTCGGTGACGTGGTGGTCGCTGCCGACGGTCGGGTACTTCTTGAACAGCGGCGACTGATGCGGGTTCTCGACGTCTTGCTCGATGGCCATCAACCCCTCTTTCCGCGCCTTCTGCAAGATGTCGAACTGCAGCGCGAGCAACTCCATGTAGCGCGCCTTGGTGTACTTGCTGCCTTTGAAACAGCTACCGATCCCGGCCATGGTGGACTTGATCACGGTCATCTGGTTGTTGGCCAGAAAAGCGCCCAGGGTGGCGCCACCAATCATGGCCATTTCCCAGGGCAACGCCTTGAGAATGGGGCCCATGTTGCCGCCGTGTGCAATGAACACGCCGAACACACAAGCGAGAACCACGACCCAACCGATGATGACGAACATGCTGGAGACCTCGAAAAACACCAGCGCCGCGCAAGATCTGCGCCGCCGCTTGACCTGTTGTTTGTATCGGTCAACTCTAGAGGCGAATGAACAGACCCGTGAACGCAAAAAGGACCCGCAGATGGGTCCTTTTCAAGGCTTGGGCAGCGATGGATTCAATGAAGCCGAAGGCCTCCAGAAGCAGCACCCTTGCCGGCGCGGGCCGGTGGCTCGCAAAGACCACAGACGAAGTTGCGGGAGTTTTCGTAGGGCTCGGTCACGAAGTGACCACCGCAGCAGGAACACTTGGTCAGGGTCAGCATGCCGTTGTCGACAAACTTCACCAGGCGCCAGGCGCGCGTCACCGACAACAAGGGCTCTATCGTGCTGGCACTCATCTGCTCGCTGTAAAGACGGAAGGCCTTGATGACGGTGTCGATTTCTTCCAGGTCACTGGTCTTGGACAGGTACTCGTGGATGTTGAGAAACAGCGATGCGTGGATGTTGGGCTGCCAGGTCAGGAACCAGTCGGTCGAAAACGGCAACTGACCTTTGGACGGGCTTTTGCCCGCCACTTCCTTGTACAAGCGCAGCAGGCGCTCGTAGGACAGGCTGGTTTCGTATTCCAGCACCTGCAGCCGCGCACCCAGCTGGATCAGGGCCACAGCACGCGCAATGTCGCGCGACTCGTTGAGGATACTTTTTGCGGTGGCCATAGAGACTCCGGACAGGATGAAGGGTTTTCAGGACCAGGGCGCCGAGGATACGGTTTTGCCGGTCCTCAGGCGCCGCCCTAGGGGGGTGACGCCTGAGGCGGCGCGGGGGGAACCAACTAATGCGTCGTGTTCGCCATCGACTCGGCGAAGCGACCGGCCATCAGGATGCTGGCATGCAACTGGGTCGTGGTGGCGTTGTCGACCTTCTTGACGTTGTGGCTGGTCAGCAGGTTCCACACCAGGTCGTCGTCGACGCGGAAGCGGCACAGCAGCATGTTGCTCGACGCGATCTTCAGCAGCTGAGCCGTCGACAGCATGCCCAGCAGATCGGCGGCCTCCTCGCTCAGACCCAGTCGGAACAGCGCTTCGGCGCGGTCCTTGCGGATCAGGTTCTGCGCCAGCATCAGGTAGGTCAGATTGGCTTCGCGGATTTCGGCCAAGAGTTGTTCGCTGTCCATGGGGTTGCTCCTTGAGGTCCTGTCAGCGCTGAGGGCGGGGTGCTTACAACTGCTGACTTGATGTGAGTAATTGTGTCGACCGTAAAAAATTCTTGAATCGGCGAATGGCTGTTTGGGCTGTCGGTCAAGGTCCGACACCGTGTCAGGTTTTTTCCTACATCGTTGGTGTTCATTTCGTTGTTTCCTCCCAATCCGATCGCTTGGCATGCACCGGCTAAACAGCGGCGGTAAGGAAGAAACAGCGATGGGTAAGTCTTGTTTTTTTCATCGATTCGGTGTAGCGCGGCGTTAAAGAATATGTCGGGGCCACCGAAAAGCTTCTCAACGAACTTCTTAAAAGGTTCGTCGTCCGGCAAGCGAAGCGGCGAGACGGTCAGTGGTCCCAGGGCCAACCGGCTTGCAGCAACGAGCACCGGTCATGGCGGCCAGTCGCAAGACTGGCGTTGAGATCGGCAGCGATGCCGGATTACCTTTTTAAACTTTTAGGAGTTATCGATGAGCACCATCAACACCAACGTGCAGTCCCTCAATGCACAACGCAATCTGTCGTCATCCTCGATGTCGCTGAGCACCTCGATGCAACGCCTTTCATCGGGTCTGCGCGTCAACAGTGCCAAGGACGATTCGGCCGGCCTGGCGATCGCCGAGCGCATGAGCGCCCAGGTCAAGGGCATGAATGTGGCCATCCGCAACGCCAACGACGGCATCTCCCTGGCACAGACCGCTGAAGGCGCGCTGGGCAAGGTCGGTGATTCGCTGCAGCGCATGCGCGAACTGGCGGTCCAGTCGGCCAACGCATCGAACTCGGCCAGCGACCGTGCCAACCTGGACGCTGAGTACCAGGAACTGGCCCTTGAGGTGACACGCGTGCTGACCGGCACGAAGTTCAACGGCACCAACCTGCTGAACACGTCTGCCGGCCTGACCTTCCAGGTCGGCGCCGACAACGTGTCCACCGACCAGATCGACATCAACACCACCAACCTGGCAGGAGGCTCCGGCATCACCGCCGTGGTGGGCGGCAGCCTGACCTCGGCAGCCAACGCTCTGTCCGCCATGGATGACCTGGACACGGCCATCGACGAAATCACGACAGCGCGCGCCGGCTTCGGTGCCGCGCAAAACCGATTCGAGTCGGTGATCGCCAACCTGCAGGTCTCTTCCGAGAACCTGTCTTCCTCGCGCGGTCGGATCATGGATGCAGACTTCGCGGTCGAGACCTCGAACCTCTCGCGCGGCCAGATCCTGCAGCAAGCTGGCACCGCCATGGTGGCCCAGGCCAACCAGTTGCCACAGGGCGTGCTGTCCCTGCTGCGCTGATCGGCAAACCCGCGGACGCTCGCGCTCCTGGAGAGCACGACGGTCCGAGGGCGGCGGTGGTGACCCCGGTCACCCCGCCGCATTCCCGTTCGCGGAATGCACAGACCGTATGCGCGCAGCGTGCTGTCTGTCCATCCTGTTCAAGGAGAAGTCCCCATGGCCACCATTTCGTCGCCAGGCATCGCGTCTGGATTGGACGTCCAGAGTATCGTCACTCAGCTGGTCTCTCTCGAAAGAGCGCCGCTGCAACAGCTCAGGACGCAGGCGACTTCCTTCCAGACCCGTCTGTCGACCTATGGCAACATCAAGTCGCAGGTATCCAGCCTGGGCGACACAGCGGCCAAGCTGTCCACCGCCAACGGCTGGAACGCGGTCAAGGCGTCATCGTCCAATCCCACTGCCATTGGTGTCACCGCGTCGCCAG
>JBIIQD010000247.1:0-4725 GCA_044342265.1 Hydrogenophaga sp.
TGCAGGCGCACCGGCGACTGGCGCTGAGCGCAGCATGGGGGCGGGCGTTTGGGGCGCCATGGCCTTTGCCGCCGGGGCGGGCGCTGCCGGTGCCTGCGGCGGTGGCGCGACTTCGATGGATGCTGCGGAGGCCGCAGGCTCCGGCGCTCGCGCTGTCTCGGCGCTGGCGAAACGGTCCGCAGCTCCGGGGACCAGGGCCTCAGGGCCTTGTGATCGGCTTATACGCTGGGCCGGTGCCACCGATGCCTGCTTCTGCGGTTGCACTGCCGTTTGCGGCGGCTGCGCCCGGGCGGCGGCAGATTCCGAAGGCTCAGCGAGTGGCTGGGAAGCACCGGTGGCTGCGGTGGCCGGGGTCCGTAGGCTGCTGTCGTCCACCGTGGTCTGGGCAGCGGAGCGCGCGCTGTCAGTGCCCAGTGCCACTTCTTTCTCTTCGGGTGTGCCGCGGTCGAACTGCAGCACCAGCAGACCCGCCAGCCCGAACATGGCCAGGCCGCCGAGGGCGCGCCAGGTCCAGACGCTGTCGTTGGCGGCGGGTCCTGCTTGAGGGCGCGCCGCCCCGGTGCGCGAGGTGGCCACGGTGCGGGCGTGGGCCAGCACGTTCTCGCGCAGCGCGGCGTCGGGCCGTGCGGGGTCAAGGGCGTTGGCCTCGTGGTAGCGCTGGAGTAGCGCATCGTCAGAGTTCGGTGGCAGGTGATCGCGGCTCATGCGTGGGCCTCCAGGGTCTCGCGCAAGCGGGCGCGGGCGTAGCGCAGGCGGCTCTTGGCGGTCTCGGTGTTGACGCCGGTGGTCTGCGCGATCTCGGCCACACTCATGCCAGCCTCGGCCTGCAGCAAGAAGGCCTCTCGCTGCACCTCGGGCAGCGCCGCCAGTGCGTCGAGAAGCGCCTGTGCCAGTTCTCGCGAGTCGAGTTGGCGCTCGGGACCGAAGCCCGACTCGGCCGCCAGCATCTCGGCCAGCGAGGCGCCATCCTCGCTCTCGGCGTCCAGACTCGCGTGGGCTTTGTGGGTGCGCCAGTGGTCGACCATGCGGTGATGCGCGAGGGTGAACAGCCAGGTGCGGAACTTGGCCCGCGCCTCGTATTGCGGTGCGTGCCGCACCACGCTGAACCAGACGTCCTGCACCAGGTCGTCGGCCAGCGCTGCGTTTTGCACGCTGCGTTGCACGAAGCGCCACACCGGCAGAGCGTGGCGGTCGTACAAGGTTTCAAAAGCGCGCACGTCGCCGCCTGCGTAGGTCCGCATGAGCTGCTCGTCGGAGAGGGTATCGACTGCGTCCATGCGGCGATTATGGGCGGGCCCGGGAGCCGGTCAGTCGGGGTCCGGCACGTAACGCGGCCAGCCCGAACCAGGGAAGGGCTGAGGTCGGTGCGCCACCGCCTCGGGGGGCACAACGCCCATCGCCAACAGGTTCTCGCGGCTGTCGTAACGGATGCGGATCAGCTCGTCGGGCTGGCTGCTGCGGCGCTCGAAACGGGTGCGGCTGATCTGATCGTGTTCGCGCGCGCCATGTCCGGTGCCCAGGCTTGGCGCGGCGCTGGCGGGTACCGCACGTCGTGCTTCGGCGCTGCCTTGGGGAGTGGCTTCGGCAGGGGCGCCGCTGGCGCTGCTCAAGTCAGAGCCCATGGACCCATTCGCCGAGGAGGCCGGTGCCGCTGGCAGCCCACGGCGTTCGAGCTGACTGCGCCCGCCTTCGCTGAATTCACGTCGCTCGCGCCACGACGGATAGACCGGCTCGGGCAGTGGTGCGACTGGCGGGGCCACCACTTTTTCGCGAAACAGCGCCACGCCGATCACGCCGATGTGGGCTGGGCGACCAGTGCGCGCCGCATAAGACGAAGGCAGCGCGGTGAACTGGAAGGCGGCCACCTCGCTGTCTGTCTTGCGCCAGCCGGTGATGTCGTATTGCTGCCATGGGCCTAGCACATAGCCGGTCTGCTGCCAGGCTGCGGTCTGGCCGGAAACGACGTTGATGCCATCCACCGAGACCACGCTCATCACGCGCCCTGGCAAGGCATTGCGAACCGACACCGCGTAGCGGGCGCCGGGTCGCCCGGCCACCCAGTGCTCGCCGCGGTGGGTGTAGACCGCCAGAGTCTCTCCGCTGTCGCGGTCGATCACATTGATGTCCGCCAGGCGGCCGATCGCATGGGCTGGCAGGACGCCCAGCAGGGCCAGGACGGCGAACGCGCTGAAAGCAAAGCGGTGCGGGCTGAGGTTCATGAAGGCTCCAGAAAAAGGGGTGGAGCCCACTGAAACGAACGACCGGGCGAAAAGGGGTCAAACCGGTGAAAATTTTTTATCCCGCGCAGCGGCGGAGCGTGGGGGCGCTAAGTTCAACAGGCTTCACAGCCTGCCAGCGCTTGCGCGATGCGCTCGCGCGTGCGCTCGGTCAAGTGGTCCAGAAACACCAGGGTGCGCTGAGGCAGGAACTTGCGGCTGGGCAGGGCGGCATAGAGCACAAAGCGACCCGTGATCCAGGGGGGCAGGACGCGCACCAAAGAGCCAACCGTCAGGTGTGGTGCTGCCAGCTCCACCGTGGAGGCGGTGACGCCAGCGCCGTCGAGCGCGGCCTGCATCAGTGTGTCGTTGTGGTTGGCCCAGAGCACGGGGCGCACATCCAGCAACGCTTCTTCCTCTCGGTCACTGCGAAACAGGCGCCATTGGCGACTGCGGATGCCCAAGTCGGGTTTGAGTCGCAGGCAGTCGTGTTGCAACAGATCCTGCGGGCTCGTCGGAATACCCTTGCGCGCCAAGTAAGCGGGCGATGCAACCAGCACAGCTTCGGTCGACATCAGCTTGCGCGCGACCAAGTTGCCATCGAAACCCTCATCAGCGCCCATCAACGTGATGTCGAAAGCTTCAATCGGCGGCTCGCGGTGGCTGGCCACCTCGATGTCCAGCTGGATCAGCGGGTATTGCTGACGAAAGCTGGCGACAAGTGGAGCCAGTACGTGGGTGGCCAGCACGGGTGGTGCCAGTACCCTCAACGTGCCTGAAAGCTTCTGGGTCTGCGCGCTGACCAGCGAGTGGGCGTCGTCCAGGTCCTGCAGGATGTGGCGCACACGCTCCAGGTAGGCCTCGCCAGCGTCAGTCAGCGACTGGCGGCGCGTGGTGCGCTGCAGCAGTCGTGCGCCCAGGTGCTCTTCCAGGTCAGCCACCAGCCGCGTCACGACAGCCGGCGACAGGTCGAGCGCCCGGGCAGCGGCCGCGAAACCGCCCTCGTCCACGACTTTGAGGAACACACGCATTGAGGTCAAACGGTCCATGGGGCGATGGTGCAGGCTTTCAACCGGCTTATTGTTTCTGAATATGGAACAAAGTGTGGATGAATTTGATATTTTTCTTTTCAAAGAGAAATTCTACAGTTCACCCATCGCAAACGAATTCCTTCCGAAACATACCGCAAAGAAGCGAAACCGCTGCGAAAAGACATCCGATCCCCCGGTCGGCACCATCACTTCACCCCTCACCACTTCTTGAAAGGAAGCACCATGAAAGCCTCTTACCTCTCTACCATCGCCCTCGCTGTGGCCACCCTGGCCGCTGGACAGAGCTTCGCCGCCGATGCACCATTGACCCGCGATCAGGTCCGCGCAGAACGGCTCCAGGCCGAGCAGGCCGGTGACGTGATCGGCGACAGCGAGTCCGGTCTCACCCTGCGCGAGATGTACCCGAACCGCTTCCCCGCCGTTGCCGCTCAGGCCAGGACCCGTGCCGACGTCAAGGCTGAGCTGGCTGCAGCTCAGCGCGACGGGAATGTGATCGCGGATGTCGAATCCGGCCGCACCGCTCGCGAGCTCAACCCCAGCGCCTATGCGGCAGCACCCCAGGCACCTGCCCTGACCCGTGAAGAGGTGCGTGCGGAGCTTCGCGCCGCCGAACAAAGCGGGAACGTGATTGCCGACATCGAGTCGGGGCGGACTGCCCGCGAGATCACCCCCAGCCGTTTCCCCCAGCACTCGGTGGCGCAGGCCAAAACCCGAGAGCAGGTCAAGGCCGAGCTGATCCAAGCCCAACGCACGGGCGACATCATTGCCGATGGTGAGAGCGGCAAGAAGCTCAATGAGCTGTACCCCAACCGCTATCCGAGAAACTGATCCACCAGCGCCGCTTTGCGGGTTTTCACACAAGGACCACACCAACAGTCTGGCGAAGCCGGTGAGTCGGTGTGCGCTGCAAGGTCGGGCATATCTGTCTGGTACAACGCTGCTACGCAGGAGATGACCATGACAAGTTTTACCAAAGTGGTGCTGTACACGGGCGCCGACGGGCGGGCCGCGTTTCGCGAGGAACCGGTGGCACTGAGCGAAGGCACGCCGGCGGCGTGCCTTTCGCCGTTGATGCCTAGCAGTGGCTACCAATTGCGCCAGAGCCCGGTCGGCTTTCGCAGTCAGTTCCATTGCACCGGCGCGCCGCAGTGGCTGTTTGTGCTGCAAGGTCAGATGGAGATCGGGCTACAGGACGGCAGCTCGCGCGTCTTCGGTCCTGGCGACCACTTCTATTCAGCCGACACCCTGCCCGAAGGGGTGAGCTTCGATCCCCAACTGCACGGCCACTGGAGCCGCCAGCTGGGGGATCAGCCGCTGGTGACGCTGTTTGTCAGGGTCTGATCGGGAAGCTTCAGCCGCAACAGCGCGCGCACGAAACCGTGGTCGCTGCGGCTGCGGTCGCGGCCCTCGTGCAAGTGGTCGTTGAAGACCTCGACCCGACGCACGTCCCCCATCGC
>JBIIQD010000248.1:0-4721 GCA_044342265.1 Hydrogenophaga sp.
CGTTGACCTCGAAGGCACCGCCACGTGTGTAGGCCTCGGTGCCGTCCAGGCCTTGCACGGCAAACCAGGCGTTGCCTCGCGCGGCCACATCCAGGCTGCGGCCGGTGGTGTTGATCGGCCCGGCGACTTCGGAATGGCCGGCGCTGGCTTCGAGCGCAAACACGCGCGAGGTCGTGCCGTCGCCGCGCACCGGTACCGCACGGAAGGTCGCCAGCTCGGCACGGAAACCCGGCGTGGACGCATTGGCCAGGTTGTTCGCCAGCAGCTGCTGCCGGTAGGCAGCAGCGTTGGCGCCGGTCATGGCGGTGTAGATCATGCGGTCCATGGCGGGCTTCCTTGTCCTGTGGCTTCAATCAGCGCATGTTGAGCAGCGTGCTCAGAATCTGATCCTGCGTCTTGATCGTCTGGGCGTTGGCCTGGTAGGCGCGTTGCGCCGTCATCATGTTCACCAGCTCGGCGGTGAGGTCAACGTTGGAGTCTTCCAGCGCGCCAGGTCGCAGGTAGCCCAGCTTGCCTTCGCCAGGCGCGCCACGGACTGGCTCACCCGAGGCAAAAGTCTGCGACCAGTTGCCGCCGCTGACCGGCGAGAGGCCTTGCACGTTGCGGAAGTTGACCAGTGCAATCTGACCCGCCGCCTGTGACTGCCCGTTGGAGTACCTTGCGGTGATCACACCGGCTTCGCTGATGCCCAGGCCGGTAAGTTCACCCGGGCGGTAGCCGTCCTGTGTCAGGTTGTTGACCGCAAAGTCGGCGCCAAACTGGGTCGCGTTGGCGAAGTCCAGATCGATCTGGAAGACTTGCGCCGGGTCGTTGGGCGAGGCCAGCTGCAGTTGCGGAATCACGGTGGCAGGATCGAGCGAGCCGTCTGGCAGAAAGTTGATCTGGAACGGCACCGACAGCGCCGGGTCGGCGCCGTTGACGCTGGTGTAGACGTCCCAGGTGTTGTTGGCGGTCTTCTGGAAGACCAGGCCCACCGGGATTTCGATGCCCTGCGGGTCGTAGGCGTTGAACGACGTCGCGTAGGTGCCCAGCGGCACCGGCGGCACGGCGGCAGCGGCGATTTCGGCACGGGCATCGAGGTTGAACTCAACCATGGCCTCGGTGGTCTGCCGCGCTGGGATGGGACCGCCTGTGGGCAGGGTCAGCGGCACCGATTCGAAGCCCAGGCGCACCCCATCGACATCCGTGGGGTAGCCCATCAGCTGACCGCCCAGGTTGGTGACGATTTCGCCCTCGCGGTTGAGCTTGAACATGCCGGCGCGCGAGTAGGCCAGCGAACCATCGGGCATGGTCAGTTCGTAAAAGCCGCTGCCGTTGATGGCCACGTCCAGGTCGTTGCCGGTGACGGTGATGTTGCCCTGTGTGAACAGCTGCGAGACGGTGGTGACCTGCACGCCGATGCCAGCATTGATGCCACCGGCCGAGTTGATCGAGCTGGCGTAGATTTCGCCGAACTCGGCGCGCGAGGCCTTCATGCCCACGGTGTTGGCGTTGGCGATGTTGTGGCCGATCACGTCCAGGTTGCGGCTGGAGGCGTTGAGACCGGAGAGTCCTTGCTGGAATGCCATGGTGGTGTCCTTCGGGGGTGGAGATCGGGGGGTGTTCGGGGTGCGTGGGCTTACATGAAGCCGCGGATCTGGTCGTAGGCCAGGGTGCGGCCGTTGGCCAGCTGGATGTTCATGGCGCCATTGGTCAGGCCCACGGAAGCGATGCGCACGCGCTGCAGCTCGGTGTCAGTGACGGCAGTGCTGCCGTTGGTGGCGCGAACAGAGAACTTCGCGACCTGGTTGGGGTCGGTCGCGCCGGCGGGCCAGGAGAAGCCGTGCTGCCCGGCCTCGCGGGCGCCCAGGTCGACGGTGTCCAGGGTCTCACCGTTCTTGCCGATGATGTCAACCTTGACGCTGCTGGCGTTGCCATCAAGCGTGAAGGCGCCTTTGCCGGTGCCCGCGTCGAATGTCAGCGCATCGCCTTCGACCAGCGCGTCCTTGCCGATCAGGGTGGTGCCCTGCATCGCCTGGGTCGAGGCCATCTGGTCGGCCATGCCCTTGAGCGTCTGGTTGAGCTGCTGGATGCCGCTGACCGTGTTGATCTGCGCCATCTGCGTGGTCATCTGGGCGTTGTCCATCGGGTTGAGCGGGTCCTGGTTGTTGATCTGCGCGACCAGCAACTTGAGGAATCGGTCCTGCATCGCCTGCGGATCGTTGCTGGTGTTGCCAGCGGTGCCGGTGGTGCTGCCCACGGCGGTACCCAGGTTGGAGAGGTCCAGGGGTGAAGAAAGCATGGTCATGGTTCAGGTCCCTTTCACTGGCCCATTTGCAGGGTTTTGAGCATCAGCGACTTGGCCGTGTTCATGACCTCGACGTTGTTCTGGTAAGCGCGCGAGGCGGAGATCATGTTGACCATCTCCTCGACCGGGTTGACGTTGGAGTGCGTCACATAGCCTTCGCCGTCGGCGCTCGGGTGGTGCGGGTTGTGCACCCGGCGGCCTGGCGCTTCGCTCTCGGTGATGTTCTGCACCTTGACACCGGCCGTGGCCTGGTCGCCCATGGGCACGGTCTGGAACACCACCTGGCGCGCCTTGTAACTCTGGCCGTCGGGGCCCGCCACGGCATCGGCGTTGGCCAGGTTGCTGGCCACCACGTTGAGGCGCTGGGCCTGCGAGCTGATTGCACTGCCGGAGACGCCGAGGATGGAGAACATGGACATGGCGAGTTCCTTCACTGTCCGGTGATGGCGGACAACATGGTCTTCACGTTGGAGTTGATGAAGCGCAGCGTCGACTCGTAGCGGATCGTGTTGTCGACAAAGTTGGCGCGCTCACGGTCGAGGTCGACCGAGTTGCCGTCCTGGCTGGGCTGGGTCTGGACGGCGTAGGCCATCTTCGGGTCACCCGGCTGCGGACCCGACAGGCGCATATGACCGGCCGCGGTCTGCGCCAGGCCCTGGCGGTTCGAGCCTCCGGCCGCATCCTTGAGTGCGGCGGCGAAATCGAAATCGCGTGCGACGTAGCCAGGGGTGTCGGCGTTGGCGATGTTGCTGGCGATCACCTGCTGGCGTTGCGAACGCAGCACCAGCGACTGGCCGTAAGCGTCAAGCCGGGCGGTCATCTGTTCGAGCATGGTGTTCTCCAGCAGGTTGATCAGGTGGCGCCATAGGGATAGGCGCCGGGTTGCGGACAAGTGTGCGAAAACTTGAGGGTGGACAGCGGCGAAAGAAAGCGCCGGTTTGGGCTGCATTTCTGTCCTTTGCATCACCCGCTTCCGTCCTACATTGGCCCGATGCGAAATTTCCTTCACCCTTTGCGTCCCCTGCGACGCCTCCCCGTTCACACAGGGACAAGCCAGTGGCTGGGCGGCGGCCGCTACGCGGCCTGCGCTGGACTGCTGGCGCTGTTCCTTTTCTTTTTGAGCGGCCTGTCGCGCGCGCAGGTGGCAGCGCCGCAGGGCGAGTTTGTCCAGCTTGAGCAGATGGCCCGCGACTGGGTGCAGCCCGCCATGGCCGCGACCGTGGGTGTTGACGGTGGTGGTCAGCTGCGACCTGAAATCCTGATGGGTTCGCTGGACGCGCGGTTGCGGCTGACGCCCTGCGCACGCATCGAGCCCTACTTGCCGCCAGGCACCCGTCTGTGGGGCCGCAGTCGGGTCGGCCTGCGCTGCCTTGACGGCCCGGTGCGCTGGAACGTGTTCCTGCCGGTCACGGTCAAGGCCTGGGGGCCAGGCTGGGTCATCAAGCGTCCGATCCCGGCAGGTGGCGTACTGACTTTAGAAGACGCTGAATTGGCCGACATGGACTGGGCGGAGCAGCCTTATGCCGTGCTGGCCAACCCAGATCGTTGGGTCGGTCAGCAAGCTGCCATTGCGCTGCAACCTGGTCAAGCGCTGCGCCAGAACGTGGTGCGGCCCGTCGCGGCTTTCGGGCCCGGCGCCCAGGTTCGGGTCAGCAGTTTTGGCGCGGGTTTCCAGGTGGTGGTCAGCGGCGAAGCCCTGACCGCCGGCGTGCCGGGACAAAACGTCCGGGTGCGGCTCAGCGGAGGTCGGATCGTGACCGGTACGGTGCGTGACGGCCAGACGGTTGAGGTGCGTTTGTGAAACCTTTTTTATCCAGATTCCTGAAGGAAACTGTGATGTACTCCTCAAAAAAGAGCTCAAGTCCTCCGCTTATTGAGCCGATAGTCATTCCACAACGCCCCGATTGCGGGGTCAGGAGAGTGAAATGAAAGTCGAATCTTCGTCACCGGATTCCTATATTGGCTCCGTGGCTGGCGGCCCTCAAAAGGCCGCCGACAAACCGATAGCAGGCGCTGAAGCGGCTGGCGGCACAGCGGCTGCGGCTGGCAGCGCAGCGGCGGCCGCAAGCCCGGCTCAGGCCGGTGTCACGGTCACCCTGTCCTCGTCGGCCAGTCAGGCCCTCTCGGGCGCGGGCAACAGCGATGTCTTCAACGCCGACAAGGTGGAAGCCATGAAAGCCTCGATCGCTGACGGCAGCTTCAAAGTGAACGCCGAAGCGATCGCCGACAAGATGCTGTCCAACGCCGCCGAAATGCTCGGCACCAGTGGCGGCGGTTCGCGCAGTTGAATCCAGACAGACAGGACATCACCATGACCCAGCGCCCATTCACTCACCCCTGGATCGCTGCCCTGCGGGTCGGTCTCGATGGGCTGGAGAAGGCACTGCTCAAGGACGATGCCCCTGCCATCGAGCGCGCCAGCGCGCACGTGCAG
>JBIIQD010000009.1:0-16789 GCA_044342265.1 Hydrogenophaga sp.
TGGACGACTGGCTGCTGCAGGCCAGTACACAGCACAGCGCGGCCATGCCCATCGTGCTGGACGTGCGCGAGCCTTGGGAACTGCAGACCGCCTCGGTCACGCCAACGGGATTCGAGCTGCTGGCGATACCGATGCGCAACGTGCCAGCGCGCTACCTCGAACTCGACCGCGACCGACCCATCGCCTGTCTGTGCCATCACGGAGCGCGCAGCGCACAGGTGGCTCAGTTTCTGATGCAAAACGGCTTTACCGCCGTCGTCAACATCCACGGCGGCATCCACGCCTGGTCCCACCAACGAGACGCCGCTGTCCCGGTGTATTGAGCCTCACCGCTCCGGCCGCTCGGCCCGTTCCCAAGGAATCCCATGAATGCACTGTCCACTGACTTAACTCTTCCCACCATGACCCGCCTGTCGGTGGCACTGGTGCTCGCGCTGGGCGCGGCAGGTGCACAAGCACAGAGTCTGGTGGACCTGTACTCAGCTGCGCGAAACTTCGACACCACCTTGCAGGCGGCCCGGGCACAGGTGGACGCCACCCAGTCAAGGGCGGAACAGGCCAAGGCGGGGCTTCGCCCTCAAGCCGGGCTGGCGGCGGGAGCGAACTGGGTCAACAGTCGCAACGACGTCACTGACACCGGCCGCACCAACAACACCCAGAACGCCACGCTCTCGGCCAGCCAGCCTCTTTACAGGCCTCTGAGCCGCTACAACGACGCGCAAGGCCAGCTGTCGTTGGACATTGCCAAGGCTCAGCTGGAGTCGGCCGAACAGGACCTGATGATCCGAAGTGCGCAAGCGTATTTCGATGTCCTGGCCGCGCAGGACACACTGACGGTGGTGCTGGCGCAAAAGTCCGCTGTGTCGGAGCAGTTGGCGGCTGCCAAACGCAATTTTGAAGTTGGCACATCCACCGTCACCGACTCACGCGAAGCCCAGGCGCGTTTTGACCTCGTGCTGGCGCAGGAAATTGCCGCCAGCAACGACCTTCGGGTCAAGAAGCTTGCGCTGGATCAGCTGGTGGGCCTGACGGACGCCAACCCCAAGCCACTGGCGGCGCCGGTGAGTTTGCCAGCCGTTGTGCCTGCCGATCCTGAACTCTGGGTGGCCGAGGCGCACCGCCTGCACCCGCTGGTACGACAGGCCGACAAGGCGCTGGAAATCGCTGATATCGAAACACGCAAGGCTGAAACCGGCCACAAGCCCACGCTGGACCTGGTGGGCCAGTACCAGATCGCACGCGCACCCAACGCCGGCTTTCCGACCGCTGGCAACGTGCGCACCAACAACGCCAGCATTGGCGTGCAGTTCAACCTGCCGCTGTACGCTGGCGGTGCCATCGACAACCGTGTCAAGGAAACCCTGGCGCTGTCCGAGAAGGCGCGCGCCGACCGCGAAACGACCCGTCGCACGATTGCCCAGGCAGTGCGCAGCGCTTACTTCGGCGTGGTCTCGGGCACCGGCCAGGTCAAAGCCCTGGAGGCCGCGCAGGCCTCCAGCCAGAGCGCTCTGGACGCCAACAAACTGGGCTACCAGGTCGGCGTGCGCATCAACATTGACGTGCTCAACGCCCAGAGCCAGCTGTTCCAGACCCAGCGCGACCTCGCGGTGGCACGCTACAACGTGCTGGTCGGTCAGCTGCGTCTGAAGCAAGCCGGCGGAGTGCTCAAGGCCGAAGACCTGCAGCCGGTGAACGCGCTTCTGACCCGCTGAGATAAACTGCACAGCCTCTGCGGCGGGCATGTCGTTCTCCTGCAGTTGCGCGTCAAAGGTGATTCATGCAAGCGGTCAATGTGCTGTGCATCAAATGGGGCAAAAAGTATGGCCCCGAGTACGTCAACAAGCTGCACAGCATGGTCCGCCGCCACTTGCAACGGCCCTTCCGTTTTGTCTGCCTGACCGATGATGCCGAGGGTATCGATCCTTCTGTTGAGGTCAAACCGATTCCCATGGTCGGCTTCGACGAATTCGACCAGCGCAAACCTTGGACCTTTGGTCACGGCTGGCTCAAGCTGACATCGTTCGCGAGCCCTCTCTACGATCTGCAAGGTCGCACGCTGTTTCTGGACCTGGACATCGTCATTCTGGACAGCCTTGATCCTTTCTTTGATCAGTCTGGTGAGTTCATCGTCATCAAGGAATGGGACAAGAAGGACGGTACCGGCAACACCTCCTGCTACCTCTACACCATTGGGGCCCATGCCGATGCGCTGGAGCACTTGAAGAACGGCTACCCCACGTCCGTCGCGCCGGTGCGCAATGAGCAGGAGTTCATCACGCTTTATCTCGCGCGCCAGGGCAAGCTCAGCTACTGGCCCGAAGCCTGGTGCCGCAGTTTCAAGCGGCACTGCCTGCGGCCGGGCCTCATGGGCTGGTTCAAACCTCCCACCGTGCCCCAGGGTGCCCGGTTGATTGCGTTCCACGGCAAGCCCAACCCACCCGACGCCATTGCTGGCGTCAGTGGCAAGTGGTACCGCCGCGTGATGCCCACCCAGTGGGTAGCAGACCATTGGCGTTGAGCTTGTCGTCCAGCAATGCGCCGCCGCCGACCCGCCTCGCGCAGCGCGCATACCGCGTGCTGCTGCGCGGCCTGACGCTGCCGCTGCTGGGCTGGCTGTGGTTGCGAGGCGCCAAGGATCCCGGTTACCGCGAACGCCTGGGCGAGCGCCTGGGTTTCATCGATATCGATCCGGCCAGCATGGGCGGCCTTTGGATCCACGCGGCCTCGGTCGGTGAAGTGCAGGCGGCACGGCCGCTGATCACGGCCTTGCTGGCGCATTGGCCTGCCCACTGCATCACGGTCAGCACCCAGTCCCCCACCGGCGCCCGGACCTTGCATTCGCTGTGGGGAGAGCAGATCCGACACGTCTTTGCCCCGATCGATACCCCAGGAGCGACCCGACGTTTCCTGAGGCGACTGCAACCGTCGATGCTGATCCTGATCGAGCGCGAAATCTGGCCGGAAATGCTGTGGCAATGCCATCGGCGCGGCATACCGGTTGCACTCGTCAACGCGCGCCTGTCGGCAGACTCAGCTCAGTTCTATCAGCGCTGGCGGGCCTTGATGGCACCGGTCTGGACCCAGCTCTCACTGGTGGCCGCCGCCGATGCGCCGAGCATTGAGCAGTATGCGGCACTGGGTGTGCCCCAGGGTCGACTGCTGCTCACCGGCAATCTGAAGTTCGATCAGGGCGATGCGGCCCAGGCCTGGGAGCACCTGCCTTGGCTCGCAGGACGCCCCATTCTCGTGGCAGGCAGCACGCACGAAGGCGAAGAAGCCGCCTTGCTGGCGGCCTGGCCAGAGTTCGCGCGCCAGCACCCGGGCGCCTTGATGATTCTGGTGCCTCGTCACCCGGAGCGCTTCGATTCGGTGGCGGAGCAGATCGGTGCCAGCGGCCTGCAGTTTGTGCGCCGCAGCCGCCAGGAGTCGCCGACCAGCGAGACCCAGGTGCTGCTGGCCGACACCATGGGGGAGTTGACGCTGTGGTACCAGCACGCCAGTGTGTGCTTCATCGGAGGCAGCCTTGTGCACATCGGGGGACACAACGCGCTTGAAGCCATGGCCTGCGCAAAGCCAGTGCTGTTCGGCCCGCACACTCATCACTTTCAGGAGTTGTACCAGGATGTGGAGACCTGCGGCGGCGGAGAACGCATCGACTCGGCGCGCTTGCTGATGCTCAAAGCTTCGCAGTGGATCCGCGACAAGGCACTGCTGCTGCGCATGGGACAGCAGGCCAGAGATTTTGTGCTGCGCCAGCAAGGCAGCAGCGAACGTAGCATGCAGGCGCTGCAACGGGTCTGGGCACCCATGTTGCCCAGGCGCCTGACACCGGTCCTCGTGCGGAAAAGCGATGCAGCCACCGTCTGGCACGACCCTGAACAGGTCAACGGCGACCTGCAGAATTTATTCATCCCTCCCATTGACCCCGGTTGCGCTTTGGCGACCGGTAGCGGCCGTGGACAGGCCCACCGCATTCCATTGATCCAAGGTGAAGGGGTGTTGCGCCACTACCGTCGCGGCGGCATGATGGCCCGGTTCAGCCCGGACCGCTACTGGGGTGGTTCGACACAAGACAGCCGGGCCATGGCCGAATTCAGTCTGCTGCGCCGCCTGCGCGCCTGGGACCTGCCGGTGCCGGCACCGGTGGCGGCGCGACGGCAAACCTCAGGCTGGGGTTACACCGCCGACATCGTGGTGGCCATGATTCCGGACACCCGCAATGTGGCGCAGGCGCTGACCGAGGCGCCGCTTTCTGCGTCGCACTGGCGTGCGCTGGGCCAGGCCATTGGCCTTCTGCACAGTCACCAGGTTTTTCATTCGGATCTGAACTGCCACAACCTGCTGCTGGACCCACAAGGAGCCGCCTGGATCGTCGACTTCGACAAGTGCGGCCTACGCGCTGGCGAGAAATGGAAGGCGCAGAATCTGGAGCGCCTGCTGCGATCGCTGCGCAAGGAACAAGTCCGGCGTACGCCGTTCCACTGGAACGAAGTGCACTGGGCCGAGCTTCTCCTTGGCTACGCCGATGCGGTGGCCACGCGCGGCGCTTGAGGCCGCCCTGCTGAAGCCATCAGCAGCGCCGTCATCAGGATGAAAAACTGACTTTCGGTCGATAGCCACAGTGAGCTGTGCGTCATGTTTGACGTGAACATGATCGTCACGAAGGACAGCATCAGCGCCTGGTGGGTCGCCTTAACACGAAGCGCCTGCCGAACGATGGCGAGCATGAACCACAGGATCAGGATCAGGCCAGGCAATCCTTGTTCAAAATAAAACATGATGAACTGATTGTGAGGATGCGGGCAAATGGCCGCGCAATACTCCGGGTCCTGGAAATAGGACCGTGCAATCACTGGATAGGATGCGGTTCCCGCTCCCCACAGCTTGGCGTTTTCAGTGTGTTTGGCCATGAAGCGCCAAACCTCGATGCGCGCCCCGACCGACGTCACCGTGCCGGTGCTGTGGTTCTGCGCCTCCTGCAGCGCAAGGTTGGTCCGGTGCTTGAAGTGGGGCGACAACATGTACGCGCTGGTCAGCGCCAGTGCCCCGACGGTGACGGCTCCGATCAGCATCCGAGGACGCCGCCACAACAAGGTCAGCGCAAACACCACCAGCGACAACAGCAAGCCGATGTAACCGGTGCGGCTTTCGGTCAGTGCCAGGATGCTGATCGCCCCAAGAACAGCCACCAGTCCAAACAGGGCAGACTTCCAGCGTGAATCGGCCTTGTAGGCCCAATGCACGCACAGTGACACAAACAGAGACATCATGATGCCCTGCGAGATGTGGTCCTTGAACACCGTGTGATCGGCGCCGAAACCCTGGTTGAAGGTTCGCGACCAGGGCAGCTGGAGCCAGACGTTCAACCAGGTGGACAACAAGGTGAACGCCAGCGCCAGCCCGAACGCGGTCCAGCAATGGGCCCGATCTTCGCGCCGACTCAACAGGAAGATGAATACGGGCAGCAGGAGGAACTTCACATACTTTCTGTAGTAGCCGCCAATCTCTTGCCAACTGGCCGGCGACCAGAAGGAAGCAACGATCACCAGCACCACCAGCGCCAAAGCCGGTCGCACCACCGGATTGGCCCAGGAACGCCGCAGGAATTCGCGCCAGTCCGCACCATTGAAGCTGAGCAGACCAAGAACGACCGTGATCAGGATCAGGCTGTTGGCCAAGGCCACCGACACCGGGAAAGCGGCATACAGCAGCGCCAGACTGTAGATAGAGGCCCTGCGGACCAAGGGGCGAGCGCTCATGGTTGCCTCGTCACGGATGGCCCAGAGGCTGCCTGGATGATCCAAGGGCCATCGGCCAAGATCCTCTGGCCACGCGCTCGCTGTCTGAGAGCATCCCAGATGCCGCAGGCTTTTGGGTGATTTCTATGGAGGGTCAACATGCCGACGCGCACGATCGACTTTGGAGGATGGTTGTCAGACACGTGCTCTCCAGCTGAGCAGCCCTTGCCATCGCCCCGCCATGCGGGCCAGCAACTTGGGGGAGAACACAATGGCTCTGAAGGGAAGTCCGAGCGTGGTGGTCGCCAGAAGCCATCGGCGCAACTGCTGCGCTTCCTGGCGCGAGCGGTACTTTTGTGCAAACTGCAGCTTGGACTGGGCGTGATGAAAACCGCGGCCGTATTCCTGGCGCCAGGGCGACCGCCCGCGCACCGAACCACGTGAGTGATGAGTGGCCAGCACCGATGGCACCACCACGATGTTCAGGCCAGCCTTGAACAGCCGCAGGCACAAATCATCGTCTTCGTAATACAGAAAGAACTGTTCGTCGAAAAATCCGACATCTCTAAAAGACGCCATGCGCAGCAGCATGGCTGCGCCGCACACGAAACCTACGCAAGTCGGACCAGACGCAGCGGGGCCTTGCGGCGTCCACATCGTCTGCGGCCAGCGGTAGTTGATCTCTGGTATGCCCGCAGCACTGATCAGCTGCGGTGCCAACACCGCTGCCTCAGGCCACTGGGCGGCGTGGGCCATGAGCGTCATCAATGCGTTGCATTCAATCTCGCAATCCGGATTGAGCAGCAGCGCCAGGGGCGTCTGCACCCGCGCCAGCGCACGGTTGTTGGCGGCGCCGAAACCCAGATTTCGCCCGTGGTCCAGCACGATGGCGTGCGGCCAGAGGCTGCGCGCACTGTGTGCTGTTCCATCGGCACTGCCGTTGTCTGAAATGATCACGTTCGGACACTGCGACAGCAAGGGGTTGAGTGCAGCCAGGCAATGCGCGCTCTCTCGCGTGACCACAATCACCGTCAGCCCATTTAGGGACCCCTGTGGCTGGTGCGCCGGGCCCAGGAGGAGATCGGGGTCCATTTTCACCGTGGGCAGACTCAATGCGCGCTCGCGCCAATCACGGCGTCTGGCTTGGCTTGGCGCAGCAGGGAGAGCATGGTGTATTCGATGCGCTGCAAGGCCTCTGGCGTATGTCCCTCAAAGCGCAACACCAGCACGGGCGTGGTGTTCGACGCCCGGATCAGTCCGAAGCCATCGGGCCAGTCCACGCGCAGGCCGTCAATCGTCGACACGCGGGCTGGTGCGTCAAAGCGCGCCATGGACAGCAGCTTGTCCACCACGGTATGCGGTTCACCTTCAGAGCAGGCCACATTCAGTTCGGGTGTGCTGTGGCTGGTTGGCAGCGCGTTGAGCACCACATTGGCATCGGGACTGCGGCTGACGATCTCCAGCAGCCGTGCACCAGCGTAGCTGCCGTCGTCAAAGCCATACCAGCGCTCCTTGAAGAAGATGTGACCGCTCATCTCGCCACCCAGCGGGCTGTCCAGCTCCTTCATGTGCGCTTTGATCAACGAATGTCCGGTCTTGTAGATATGAGCCACGCCACCGGCCGCCTCGATCGCCGGCGCGAGGCGCTGCGAGCACTTGACGTCAAAGATGATGTGGCCGCCTGGCACGCGCGACAACACGTCCTCAGAGAAAAGGATCATCTGGCGGTCAGGATAAATGGTGTGGCCCTCTTTGGTCACGATCCCCAGCCGATCGCCATCGCCATCGAAAGCCAGACCCAACTCGGCGTCGGTCTCGCGCAACGTGCGGATCAGGTCCTGCAGGTTCTCGGGCTTGCTCGGGTCCGGATGGTGGTTCGGGAACTCGCCATCGACCTCGCTGAACAGTTCAGTCACCTCGCAACCCAGCGCCCGAAACAGGGCAGGGGCCGAGGCTCCGGCCACGCCGTTGCCACAGTCCACCACCACCTTCATCGGGCGCGAAAGCTTCACGTCGCTCACGATGCGGTCGGTGTAAGGCGCCAGCACATTCACATGGCGCACCCGCCCGCCGTCTGCGTGGCGATACCTTTCGGCCTCCATCATCCGGCGCAACGACTGGATCTCCTCGCCGTAAATCGCACGGCCACCCAGCACCATCTTGAAACCGTTGTAGTCCCTCGGGTTGTGGCTGCCGGTGACCTGAATGCCGCTGCGACACAGCGTGCTGGCCGCGAAATACAGCATCGGCGTGGTCACCATCCCCACATCAATCACATCAATGCCCGCCGCGACCAGCCCCCGGATCAGCGCTGCCGACAGCGCGGGACCGCTCAAGCGCCCGTCGCGACCCACTGCGACAACGTGTTCACCTTGCTGCAAGGCAGTGGTGCCGAACGCCAACCCCAAGGCCTGCGCAAACTGCTCATTGAGAGCAGAGGGAACCACACCGCGAATGTCGTAGGCCTTAAAAGTGGACGCGTTCAGGTGCATACAGGGGCTTGGGGTGGCAAACTTTGTATTGTAGGTTGCCTATCTGGGGACCACTGGCTTGTACATGTCCGGAAACGACCAGTACAAACCCGCGCGAAGTCCTACCATTGGGCCATGTCAACCCCCCTCCACATGGACGACGACGTCCTCTACCGCGCGCTGAGTGCGCACGATGCGCGGTTCGATGGACGCTTCTTTACGGGCGTGACCTCCACGGGCATCTATTGCCGCCCGATTTGTCGTGTGCGCACGCCCCTGCGTGCCAACTGCCGTTTCTTCGAATTGGCCGCACAGGCCGAACACGCGGGCTTTCGACCCTGCCTTCGTTGCCGCCCGGAACTGGCCCCGCGTGATCGGCACTGGTCAACCGAAGACGCCACGGGCATCCTGGTCCGACAGGCTGCCGCATGGCTGACTGCGCCGGGCTGCCGGGACCAGGACAACAGCCAATCGGCCGCGATTGCCCAGCTCGCGGTGCGCCTTGGCGTGAGCGACCGCCACCTGCGACGGCTGTTTGAAAGCCGCATGGGCGTCTCGCCTCTGCAGTTCCTGCTCACACAACGACTGCTGACCGCCAAACAGATGATCACCGACACTGAATTGCCGATGGGCGAGATTGCGATGTCGGCGGGCTTCTCCAGCGTTCGACGTTTCAATGCCGCCTTCTCTGGTCGCTATGGACTGAACCCGACACAGTTGCGGCATGGCCGTAGGGACCCGTCCTCGCGCGCCACCAGCGGTGGCGTCCGGCTGGCATGGCGTCCGCCACTGAACGCATCCGCCCTGCTGGCGTTTTTTGACCAGCGTGCCTTGCCCGGCGTAGAGCGTGTGGACTCGAAGGCGCTCACGCTGCAGCGCACCCTTCGCTTGACGGCCAGGGGACGGGACCACCAGGGTTGGCTGAAGGTGCACCTGGATCCCAGCGAGAACCGGCTGACCTTGCAAGTCAGTGATGGTCTGGTGCCAGTGCTGCCTGGTGTCATCCACCAAGTGCGCACGGCATTTGATCTGGATGCCGCGCCGCAAGCGATGGATGCATTGCTGCGTGTCGACTTCCCGCAGGGAGACGGCATGCGCGTCCCCGGGGCCTTCGATGGCTTTGAGCTGGCCGTGCGCGCCGTGCTGGGGCAGCAGATCACTGTCAGCGCCGCGCGCACGCTGACCAAGCGCCTGGTGGAAGCGTTCGGAGAGCCCCTGGAAACACCCATCATTGGTCTGGATCGGCTCTTCCCAAGCGCGCAAGCATTGGCCCTGGCAGACCCCAATATGCTGGGCCAACTGGGGATCGTGCGCCAGCGGCAAGCAGCGCTGCAAGCGTTGGCGCGGGCGGCGGTGGCGGGTGACCTGCTGCTCAACGACAGCGCCGATCCACAACGCGAGATCCAGACCCTGCTCAGTCTGCCGGGCGTCGGGCCATGGACCGCGCAGTACATCGCCATGCGCGCCCTGCGCTGGCCCGATGCCTGGCCCACCGGCGACGTGGCGCTACACCACGCCTTAGGTCTCTCAGCCCTTACACCCATCGCCGCCCGCAAGGAAGCCGAGCGTATCGCCCAGCGCTGGCGCCCTTGGCGCAGTTACGCGGTGATTCGCGCCTGGGCACACCCCCCGCAGACCCCAAACCACGAAGGCTCGACGTCATGACACACTGCACCGCTGCTGTACAAAAGATCGTCTCCAGCCCACTGGGGGATTTGCGACTGTTGGCCAGCCCGGACGGGCTGTCGGGCGTCTGGTTCACACACCGCCAACAACACAGTCCCACGCCTGAACGTTTGCAGGACTGGCCTTTGGTGTCCGCTCACCCGGTGCTGGATGCAGCAAAGCACCAATTGGATGACTACTTTAGAGGACGACGCATCAGCTTTGACCTGCCGCTGGACCTGCAACAAGGAACCGCTTTCCAGCAAAGCGTGTGGCGGGCCCTGCTGGGCATTCCCGGCGGTCAGACCCAAAGCTACGGCGCCATTGCCTTGCACATCGGGCGCCCGAAGGCGGTGCGCGCCGTGGGCGCAGCCATTGGGCGCAACCCCTTGGGCATCGTGGTGCCTTGCCACCGAGTGATCGGCGCTGGCGGCAGTCTCACAGGATATGCTGGGGGCCTCGACCGCAAGCAGGCGTTGCTCCTGCTAGAGAGCAGCCCGCCTGCAAATCAAACTCCATGCCTGTTCAACTGATTGCAGAGTTTCTGCTGCTCGCCGCCTTGTGGGGTTCGTCGTTTCTGTTCATGCGCGTGGGAGCGGCTGAGCTCGGCGCTTTGCCCACCGCAGGCGTGCGGGTCGCGTTGGCGGCGCTGTTCCTGCTGCCGGTGTTCCTCGTACGAGGTGTCTGGAGCGATTTCCGCCAGCGCACCGCCAAGATCCTTTTTGTAGGCTTGCTCAACTCGGGCATACCGTTTGCCCTGTTCGCGTATGCGGTGTTGCACATCAGCACCGGACTGACCTCCATCTTCAATGCCACTGTTCCGCTCACTGGTGCTGTGGTGGCGTGGCTGTGGCTCAAGGACCGCCCTGACGCCTGGCGCGCCAGCGGACTGGCCATCGGTTTTGTCGGCATCTGCTTGCTGGTGCTGGGCAAGTCCGGCCTCAGTCTGGCGCCCGGCGCCGCTTCCGCTGGCAGTGCCCTGATCGCCATGTTGGCCTGCCTGCTGGCCACCTTGTGTTACGGCGTCGCAGCGAGCTTCACCAAACGACACCTCACCGGCGTTCACCCTCTAGCCAATGCTTGTGGCAGCCAGATCGGTGCGGCACTGGGGCTGGCGCTGCCCACCTGGTGGCTCTGGCCCGAGCAATCGGTGAGCACCAGTACCTGGGGTGCGATGGTGGCAGTGGCCCTGCTGTGCACCTCGCTGGCCTATGTTCTCTTTTTCCGCATCATTGCGCAGGCCGGTCCCAGCAAAGCACTCACGGTCACTTTTCTGGTGCCGGTGTTTGCGCTGCTATACGGACGGCTGTTTCTCAATGAGAGCATCACGCCGTGGATGATCGGCTGCGGCCTGGTGATCATGACGGGCACGGCGCTGTCGACCGGACTGGTGCGGCCGCGCGCCAGTCGCCCGTCAAACTGACACCGCGCCACACAAACCACGCCGCACAATGGAAAAAAGCCGTTCAGATGTCTCTGAACGGCTTTCTCATGTGTGGCGGAGTGGACGGGGCTCGAACCCGCGACCCCCGGCGTGACAGGCCGGTATTCTAACCAACTGAACTACCACTCCGCAGTGGTGCAGCTTTTGCCTGAAGCTTCGCAACTCCAGGCCAAGTGCCACAAACTTGGCGACCCTACGGGGATTCGAACCCCGGTACTCACCGTGAAAGGGTGATGTCCTAGGCCTCTAGACGATAGGGTCGTAGCCTTTGGAACCGAACTGCGCATTGTAGCAAAGCCACAAGGCCCAACTCTTGGATTTTGGTGGAGGTAAGCGGGATCGAACCGCTGACCTCTTGCATGCCATGCAAGCGCTCTCCCAGCTGAGCTATACCCCCACGGGTCTGTTGATTGAAGCCCGTCGATGTCACCGACCAACGTCAATCAGCAAGCCTTAAATTATAAGACATTTTTCAGACGTTGCGAAGTCGGGCCAAAACTGTTTGCGGGTGTTGCAGCTCGAGCACGGCGTCCAGCGATGGCGTCTGTGCCGTGCCCATCACCAGGACCCTTACAGGCATGGCCAGTTGCGGCATTTTGATGCCGTGGGCTGCCGTGGTCTCTTTGATGGCAGCCGAAATGGAGGCTTTGTCCCAGGCGCAAGCCATCAGTTTCTGGGCCAGTGTGGCCAACGCAGGCTTGATGGCCTCGGTCACATGCAGAGCGCGCTCTTCGGCGCTCGGTGTGACGTCTGCGAAGAACGCTGCCGCCCAGTCAGCCAGAACCACCGTGGTGTCACAACGGTCCTTGAACAAACCGCAAATGCGCGGCAGACGTTCGTCGGTGGTGATGCCGAGCTTGGTCAAGTGCTCGCTGACCAGCATCGCCAGCGCCGTATCGTCCATGCCCTTGAGATGCTGGGCGTTGACCCAGCGCAGCTTTGCCTCGTCGAAGCGGCCCGCGCTGCTGCCCAGGTGGTCCAGGTTGAACCAGCCCAGGAACTGTTCGCGGGTGAAAATCTCGTCGTCGCCGTGACTCCAGCCCAGGCGCGCCAGGTAGTTCACCATCGCACCTGGCAGGTAGCCTTCTTCGCGGTACTGTGTCACCGGCTTGGCGCCGTTGCGTTTGCTCATTTTCTCGCCCTGCTCGTTGAGCACGGTGGGAAGGTGGGCATACACCGGCGGCTCTTTGCCCAGCGCCTGGAAGATGTTGATCTGGCGCGGCGTGTTATTGACATGGTCGTCGCCCCGAATCACGTGGGTGATGTCCATGTCGATGTCGTCAACCACGACGCAGAAGTTGTAGGTCGGCGTGCCGTCGGGGCGTGCGATCACGAGATCGTCGAGTTCATCATTGCTGAACTCGACCCGGCCCTTGACCTTGTCGGTCCACACCACCGAGCCACCCTGCGGATTCTTGAAGCGCAGCACGGGCTTCACACCCACGGGCACTGGTGGCAGCAGTTTGCCTGGCTCGGGGCGCCAGGTGCCGTTGTAGCGCGGCTTTTCCTTGTTGGACATCTGGCGCTCGCGCAGCGCATCCAGCTCTGCCACACCCATATAGCAGGGGTATACCAGCCCTTTCTCCTGCATCTCCGCCAGCACCGCTTTGTAGCGATCCATGCGTTGCATCTGATAGAACGGACCTTCGTCGTGATCCAGCCCCAGCCACTTCATGCCCTCGATGATCACGTCCACTGCGGCCTGAGAGGATCTTTCCAGGTCGGTGTCTTCGATCCGCAGAATGAACGTGCCGTGATTGGCGCGGGCAAAGGCCCAAGGGTAAAGCGCCGAGCGGATATTGCCCAGATGAATGAAGCCAGTGGGCGAAGGCGCGAAGCGGGTGCGGACGGTCATGGAACGGTTCAGAAAAGGCAGAAGCTGTGCGTCATAGGCTGGACAGGCCACGGTCCAGATCGGTGCGAATGTCGTCCAAGTGTTCAAGGCCAACCGCCACGCGGATCAGCCCCTGGCCAATGCCAGCGGCTTGGCGCTGAGCCTCGGACAGTTTGCCGTGGGACGTGCTCGCAGGGTGTGTACAAAGGGTCTTCGTATCGCCCAGGTTGGTGCAGAGAGAGAGAACCTGCAGTGCGTCAAGCACGTCAAACGCCCGCTGCCGCGCCTGTTCGGGGCTGGAAGATGTGACATCAAACGACAGCACCGCTCCGCCCACACCTCCCATCTGGCGCATGGCAAGTTCGTGTTGCGGGTGGCTGACCAGCCCTGGGTAATACACGCGCCCGACAGCGGGGTGTGCTTCGAGCCAATGCGCCAACGCCAACGTCTGCGCGCTTTGCGCCCTCATCCGCAGGTCCAGCGTTTCCAGGCCCTTGAGCACCACCCAGGCATTGAAGGGCGAAAGCACCATGCCTGAGTTCTTTTGCACTGGCAAGAATTTCTCGCGCACCATCGTGTCGCTGGCGCACAAGGCACCCGCCATCACGCGACCCTGGCCATCGAGGTACTTGGTGCCTGAGTGCATGACGATGTCGGCCCCCAGCGCGATGGGGCGCTGCAGCGCCGGTGTGGCAAAGCAGTTGTCCACAGCCAACAGTGCACCGGCGTTGCGGGCCAGATCGGCCAGCGCCTGAATGTCGCACACCTCGCCCAGTGGGTTGGTGGGCGTTTCAGCGAACAGGAGACGGGTGGTCGGCCGCAGTGCCGCGCGCCAGGCCGACAGATCGGTCTGGGACACCACCGACGTTTCGACGCCAAAACGGGCGAATTCGGTGCCAATCAGCTTGAGCGTCGAGCCAAACATCGACTGCGAAATCACGACGTGGTCACCCGCCTTGAGCAGACTGAAGCACATCAGCATGACCGCAGCCATGCCAGACGCCGTGGCCATGCAGGCTTGTGCTTCTTCCATGGCGGCGAGGCGCTGTTCGAAGCTCGACACCGTGGGATTGCCTGTTCGGCCATAGGTATAGCCATCGTCTTCGCCGGCAAAGCGACGGGCAGACGCTTCGGCTGATGGTTGTACGTAGCCACTGGTCAGGTACAGCGCCTCAGAATTCTCTCCGTACTGGCTGCGTTCGGCTGCCAGGCGCACTGCCAGCGTTTCTCGGTGCAAAGACGGCGACAAGGGGTCAATGGAGGTCATGAATATCAGGCCGTCTGTGCGTTGGGCAGCGCCAGGCGCGAGGTGTCTTCATCGCCCTCTTCTACTTTGTCTCGCCCTTGGTTGAGGCTTGCGATACCCTCGGCCGTGATGTCGCCGGTGACATACACCCCGTCAAAACAGGACGCATCGAATCCGGCCAACGAAGGATTGAGCGAACCGATGGCCTGCTTCATCGCATCCACGTCCTGATAGATCAGGGCATCGCAACCGATGAGCTCACGGATCTGCTCGACCGTGCGGTCGTGCGCCACCAGCTCCTGCGGTGTGGGCATGTCGATGCCATACACGTTGGGAAACCGCACCGGAGGCGCAGCACTGGCCATGTAGACCTTGCGGGCGCCAGCATCGCGTGCCATCTGAACGATCTCTTTTGACGTGGTGCCGCGCACGATCGAGTCGTCCACGAGCAGCACATTGCGACCCTTGAATTCACTGGCGATCACGTTGAGCTTTTGTCGCACGGACTTTTTTCGCACCCCCTGACCCGGCATGATGAAAGTACGGCCGACGTAACGGTTCTTCACAAACCCCTCACGGTACGGCAGACCCAGAATCTGCGCCAGCTCCATGGCACTGGGGCGCGAGGATTCGGGAATCGGAATCACCACGTCAATTTCATTGGGCGGCACAGTGGACACCAGCCGTTTGGCCAGGGTCTTGCCCAGGTTCAGGCGCGCCTGATACACCGAGATGCCATCGAGTACCGAATCGGGGCGCGCCAGGTACACATACTCAAAAATGCAGGGCTTGTGGCTCACAGTGTTGGCACAGGACTGAAAGTGCATCTGACCCTGCAGATCCACGAACAGTGCCTCGCCCGGCTTCACGTCACGCACCAGCTCCAGGCCGTTGCCTTCAAGCGCCACCGATTCACTGGCCACCATCACAGTGCCGTCCCCTTTGCGACCGACGCACAAAGGGCGGATGCCAAACGGATCACGAAAGGCCAAAAGGCCGTGTCCAGCGATCAAGGCCACCACCGCGTACGAGCCTTTGATGCGTTGGTGCACACCGCGCACTGCCTCAAACACGTCGGCAGGCTTGAGGGAAATACCACGGGTGGATTTTTCCAGTTCGTGCGCCAACACGTTGAGCAGCACCTCGGAATCGCTGTCGGTGTTGATGTGGCGGTGATCGGTCTGGAACAACTCCTGGTTGAGTGCCTTGGCGTTGGTCAGGTTGCCGTTGTGCACCATCACGATGCCAAACGGTGCATTCACGTAAAAGGGCTGCGCCTCTTCTTCGCTGAAGGCGTTGCCCGCCGTCGGGTAGCGCACCTGGCCCAGACCCACAGTACCCGGCAAAGCGCGCATGTTGCGGGTGCGAAAGACATCACGCACCATGCCCTTGGCCTTGTGCATGAAAAACTTGCGTCCCTGCTGGGTCGCAATGCCGGCCGCATCCTGGCCGCGGTGCTGCAACAGCAGCAAGGCGTCGTAAATCAGCTGATTGACAGGCGACTGGCTCACCACGCCCACGATTCCACACATGATCAGACCCTCAACGAAAACAAGACCATCGATTCAGCCCAGATGCTTGGACACCGCATCAGGCAGCAAAGGCTTGAGCGATTGCAAACTTGAGGACAGCACCTTCGCCACCGCCGAAGACTGCCAACCAGCCTGCGCCTGCAAGGGTGTCATGCCAACCACCACGCCGATCGCCAGCAACACCACCGCTCCGCGCAGCAACCCAAACGCGCCACCGAGCACCCGGTCGATCGGCCTCAGACCCACCGCCGACACCATTCTCTTGACCAGCCAGGCCACCCACCCGCCGGCAAAAGCGCAGCCCACGAACACGAGTACAAAGCCTGCTGCCGTGCGCAACGAGGAAGACATTTGCCCCAAAGGCAGCCATTCCCCCGCACTGCCTGCATAGGCCTGGGCCACCACGAAGGCCAACACCCAGGTGATCACCGACAGGACTTCGTACACCAGGCCCCGCCACATGCCTACGATGGCCGACAGCAGAACGATCACCAGCAACACGCCGTCCACTGCGTTCATCACATCACCCTCAGCGCCAGCGTCACAACCAGAGCAGTGCAGCCGGCAGGCCCAAGGCCTTGGCACGGGCCGCCGCTTTGTCGGCCTCGACCCGGGTCGCAAAGGGCCCCATCCTCACCCGGATGCGCCGCCCTTGCGGCGTTTCGGCCACATGGGTATAGGTTTTCAATCCGGCCCGCTCCAGCTTGAGCCGCGCCTCGCGCGCACGCTCCACCTCCGCGAAAGCGCCGACCTGTACCACGATCCGCTCCTCGCCACCGACAGCTTTTTCGTTGGGCTTGTCAGTCGCCTTTTCGGTGACTTTTTCGGCAAGCTTTTCTGGTGCCTTGTCCGTGGCCTT
>JBIIQD010000249.1:0-4708 GCA_044342265.1 Hydrogenophaga sp.
GGATCCGAGTTTGGCTGGACATTGCTCGCTGGCGTGTTGCTGGTGCCTCTGGTCGCGGAGGGAAAAATCCGCGCTGCTGCTCTGCGCGGCATGCAGATCATTGTTCGCAGCCAAATACCGGAAACTTTGTTGCGACCGGCGCTGTTTGCGCTGCTCCTGTTCGTGGTGAGCTGGTGGCTTCCGCTGCAGCCCCAACTGGCCATGGGTTTGGGCGTTGTTTCGGCCGTTGCTTCTCTGTTGTTGTCGGTGTTCATGTTGCGGGCTTCTATGCCCAGCGAAGTTGGCGAAGTCACGCCGCAGTTCGACTCCAGGAACTGGTGGTCAAGTGCGGTGCCGATGGCGATGACCGAGGGGATGCGAGTGCTACAAGGGCACTTGTCGGTACTCGTGCTGGGCTGGCTTGCGACCACCGCAACCGTGGGTCAGTTTCGAGTGGCCAGCTCGGTGGCGGTGTTGCTAGCCTTTCCGCTGACGCTTTTCGCCTTGGTGGGTTCACCGATCATCGCCAGACTTCACGCGCAGAAGGACCAGCAGCGGTTGCAGCGCCTCCTGAGCTGGCTCTCTTTGGCAATGACGGCGTCTGCCGCCTTGGGGGCGCTTCCTTTCATTCTGTTTGGAGAGCCGCTGCTCACTTCAATATTTGGTAACGAATTTTCCGGTTCGAATAGTGTTCTTCTGGTGCTGTGTCTAGGCGCCCTTCTGACTGGTTGTTTTGGGGTAAATGCCGTCCTACTGAATATGACCGGACACTCCAAGTCGGTGGCTCGTGCATCGGTTGTTTCGCTCTCCGTATCAATTTTCTTGAACCCTGCATTTGCTTTTATATGGGGGGGCTTAGGCGCTGCTTGGGCTACCGTACTTTCTGTGCTTGTGTGGAATTTGCTCATGTGGCGCGATGGTGTTCGCCTTTTGTCGCTCGACTCAACTTTCTGGCCTTTGCTCCGAAAAATTCTGATTGATCGGTTGCCTTGAATATCGTTGATCCAGTTTGGCCGAAATTTTTTGAAGTTTGTTATGTTTAAGTCTATCCTCAGAATAATTGGTACCGCTTCATGGCTTCGCTTGGGTGTTCGGCGTCGGGTAGTGTCGCGTTTTTTCCCTGCTGACAAATCCCCTTCCTTTGAATTTGACGTGCCTTATCATGGCTCGCGCTATAAAGGGAATATCAATGTTTCGCAGGAATGGCACGTCTACTTCTTCGGGGGATACGAACTCAAGGAGGTAGCGTTGATGCAGGCTGTTTTGCTTGCTCTGGATAAGCCTGTTGTAATGGATGTGGGTGCCAACTTGGGCGGTCATTCATTGGCCATGGCGCCTTATGCAGGTGAAATTCACGCATTCGAACCGTTTCTGCCCTTGGCTGATCATGTCAAAAAGCTTGCGGCACGAAATTCCTGTACCAATATCGTTGTTTACGAATTTGGCCTTGGCAATGAGAGCAGTGAGAAGGAATACTATCTTGACACTGCATCCGCGAACTCCGGAACCGGCTCATTCATTGCAGATCATGCCGGGGCCCCACGGGCCGCGAAGCTTCTGGTCGTTCGGGGGGATGAATGGGCTGGCGAACGGATGATTGATTTCGTTAAAATCGATGTTGAGGGTTTCGAGGGGTTTGTGCTGGCAGGCCTGCGTGAAACATTGACCCGAAGTGAACCCGTCATCCTGATGGAGGTTACTGAAACCTCAATGCGAACTATCGAAGAGCTCCAAGGATTGGCGTCACTGGTTCCTTTTTCCTTTGAGCTGTTTGAGGTTTGCAATTCAGAGTATCACCTTGGTCTGTTTCAATCGAAGGCTTTCCGGCTTTCAAGGCTGGAAAATATCGCTCCACGAAAAGTCAGCTTTAATGTATTGATTGTGCCAGACTCGAAAGCACATGCCGTTCGGCACCTGGCTTCATGATTTCCGAGGCTATCGAGTAATGGAGAAATTTCTGAAGCTCTTTCGGATCGTATCTGAACTTGCCATTATTTCCTTTGCTCGGCTTCGTTTTGGCCGGAAGGCCTTTGCCAAAGGAACACGGCTGGCTTCGGGCGTCAAACTCCAATGTGTCGATGGTGGTCATTTGGTGTTTGGTTCGCTGTGCTACCTCAGCAGCGGCGCTCAAGTGATCGTCAAACGCGGAAAACTGGTGGTGGGTGATCGTGCATTTGTAGGTGTTGGCTCTATCCTCGTGGCGAGACATGGCATTCAAATCGGGAATGATGCTTTGATTGGAGAGTATGTGTCCATTAGAGATCAAGATCACGCGCTCGACAGAAAGGAGCGTGCAAACGGCGGCTTTACCTCATCGCCCATCGTCATCGGCGACAACGTCTGGCTCGGCGCCAAGGTCACCGTGATCCAGGGCGTCACCATCGGCAACAACGTTGTGGTCGGCGCCAATTCCGTGGTCACCCACGACCTGCCCGACAACTGTGTGGCCGTGGGTACCCCGGCCCGGGTGGTCCGCCACCTGAAAGCGGATTGAACGCTCCTGCTGCCCCATGAAGGTTCTCCACATCATCGAGTCGCTGGGCGTCGGCGGTGCTGAGACGCTGCTGGTGAACCTGTTGCCCGAGCTGCAAAGCCAGGGCGACGAGGTGACGCTGGCCGTGATGCGCGGCCCGTTCGACCTGCGGCCGGCGCTGGAGTCCCACGGCGTGCGGGTGGTGGTGCTGCGGGCACGCCACCGCTGGAACCTGATCGGCGCCGCCCGCGAGCTGGCGGCGCTGGTGCGTTCCGGTGGCCACGAGGTGGTGCACGCCCACCTGTACTTCCCCGTCGTGGTCGCTGCGCTCAGCCGCCGCCTGGGCCTGCATCGCGCCGCGCAGGTGGTGAGCTTTCATAACCTGGCCTATGCGCCCGGTGTCAACAAGGCGGGCGTCGGCCTGCGTTGGCGCAAGTGGCTGGCGGCGGCGCTGTATCCGCGCGGCTTCGACGCCATGCTCGGTGTCAGCGCGGCCGTGGCCCGCCACTACGAGCAGGCGCTGCGGCTGCACGGCGTGCAGGTGCTGCACAACCCGGTGCCTCGGGCGCTGGCCGGCCGGCCATGGCCGGTGCCTGCGGATGGGCCGGATGGCTTTTTGGTGGTGGTGCCGGGCCGTCTGGTGCACGAGAAGGGCCACGCCGACTTTCTGCAGGCGCTGGCGGTGCTGCGCGCCCAGGGCCGTCACCTTTCGGTCACGCTGGCGGGGCAGGGCCCGCTGCGCGGGGCGCTGGAGCAGCAGATCGGCCAGCTGGGTCTTGCCGACTGCGTCGCCATCACCGGCGCCATGCTGCACGCCCAGCTGCTCGATGTGGTCGAGGCGGCCAGCCTGGTGGTCGTACCGTCGCGTTTCGAAGGCTTCGGTCTGACCGCCTTGGAAGCGATGGCGCTGGGCCGGCCGGTGGTTGCGACCACGGCGGGCGGCCTGCCCGAAGTGATCGAACACGGCGTGAGCGGATGGCTGGTGCCGCCGCAAGACCCGGTCGCACTGGCGCAGGCGATCGGCCGGATGATGGACGACGCCGGCTTGCGCCAGCGGCTGGGCGCGGCCGGGCGCGCTCGCGCGCAGGAGCGGTTCTCGCTGCCGGTGCTGACAGCCCAGCTTCGTGAGACCTATCGCCGCGTGGTGCTGGCCCGCCAGACCGACCACCGCGGCCACTGATTCAACCAAGACCCCGATGTCCGTGACCACCCGCGTTCTCTACATCTCTTACACCGGCCTGCTGGACCCGCTGGGCCAGTCGCAGGTGCTGCAGTACGTGCTCGGCCTCGCGCGCGAGCACCGCATGACGCTGCTGACCTTCGAGAAGCCTGCCGCGCTGGCCGATGCTGCGCGCGTGGCGGACATCCGTGCGCAGTGCAAGGCGGCAGGGGTGAGCTGGCATCACCTGCGTTATCACAACCGCCCCAACCTGCCAGCCACGCTGTATGACCTGCTCAACGGCATTCGCGTGGGCGTCCGACTGGCCCGCGAGACCGGGGCACAGGTGGTGCATTGCCGCAGCTACATCGCCGGGCTGATGGGGCTGGCGGTCAAGCGGACCACGGGCGCGAAATACATCTTCGACATGCGCGGCTTCTGGCCCGACGAGCGGGTCGATGGTGGCATCTGGCGCAAGACCTCGCCGCAATACCGCGTGTTCAAGGCGGTGGAGCGACGGCTGTTCCTGGGCGCCGACCACGTGGTCTCGCTCACCCGCGCGGGCGTGCGCGAGTTCGAGCGCTTCGACTACCTGCAGGGCCGGGTGCCGCCGGTGTCGGTGATCCCGACCTGCACCAACCTCGAGCTGTTCCAGCCGCCATTGCAGCCGCACACCAGCGACGGCTTCACCCTCGGCTACATTGGCTCGGTCGGCAGCTGGTACATGTTTGAAGAGGTGGCGCGGGTGGTGCGCATGCTGTTCGACGCGCAGCCGGATGCCCGCTTCAAGGTGATCAACAAGGGCGGTCACGACGCGATCCGGCATGCGCTCGGTCAGGCCGGTGTCGATCTTTCGCGCGTCGACATCAAGGCCGTGACCTACGATCAGGTGGGCGTGGAAGTCGGTCGCATGGACGCTGGCATCTTCTTCATCAAGCCGGCGTGGTCCAAGCGCGCGTCCTGCCCGACGCGCATGGGCGAGTTCCTGGCCTGCGGCAAGCCGTGTCTGGCCAACGTGGGTGTCGGCGACGTGGAGGAAGACTTCGTGCAGACCGGCACCGGCGTGCCAATCAGCGACTGGTCGGACCACACCTTGC
>JBIIQD010000250.1:0-4704 GCA_044342265.1 Hydrogenophaga sp.
TGTCACGATGCCGTCGAGATCTGGAGCACGCATCGCTGAACTCGAAGTCGATTGCTGAAATCGCTTTTCAATGGGGATTCAGCAGCGTCTCCCATTTCAGCCGTGCGTTCAAAGCTGAATTCGGGGTAACGCCTCGCGAATGCCGCCGACAAGTCGAAGAGCGAAAGCTCTCGGCTTCAAAATAGCTGCAACACCGATAGAACCGAGCACCGCAGTGGACGGCGATGAAGCGCAACAGTGGCTCGATGCGCACCAGGGGGCGAAATCATGACTTCGCGCCCAGCCGATTTAAGGGTTGGTGTGCGTCGCGGCAAGCCTGTCGCTCCAAACCTCTTTTGCTGCTGCAAAGCACGCCGAATCAAACATTGCATCTATCTGAGTAAAGCATGTTGTGAAGTTGTCTCGATAACATTCTCCTGCGAGCGGTGAAGGCTCCGTGGTACCCATTCCAGGCCCGGAGAACCAGGCTTGATCGTGGGCTTTAGGGCGGATGTGCTGTGTCGTTGGCAGACTGGGGAAAATCCTTGTTCCACGCGAGCACATCTTCTGATTTGAGTCCTGACAGCGGGCAACCTGGTCGCAACGCTTCATGCTATACAACTCTAAAGAAGACGAGACATCCGAACAAATGAGGACTAATGACATTTGCAATAGCTGGCCTGTTCGGTCACCTGGCAATAACTCAGGGACAGTTGACCAGGATCGACGCAGGCTATGTTCCTGCGGCGCAGTGGCTTCCCGCTCTTGTGGCTCTTGAAAAGGGGTTCTTCAAGAAGAAGGCGCTGTATGTAACTATCACGCCCATCAAGCTTCCCTACAACGTATCCCTGAACCAGCCAGATTTCGATTTTTACGCTCGCATGGGTCGCGAAGTTTGATGTTTAAAGGCACCGATTGAACTGCAAAAGCTGTTCATCCAATAAGAAGCTTTCTTCTTCAACTCTTTGCGAAGGGTCAGAGGCAATACCCATCAGGAGCCCATATGAATTTTCTGGAAAATGCCTGGTACGTGGCTGGATGGAGCAGCGAAGTCCAGAAGGGAAACCTGCTCGCTCGCAAGCTTGTAGGTTTGAGCATTGTTTTTTTCCGCGACTCATCCGGTGACGTCAAGGCACTGGCCGATCGGTGTCCTCACCGGTTTGCGCCATTGAGCATGGGCGAATGCATGGACGATGGCACTGTGAGGTGCAAATACCACGGGCTGCAGTTCGATGGCCATGGTCATTGCACAAAGAATCCACATGGCGACGGCAAGATTCCGGCGGCTGCGACGGTTCGGTCGTTTCCCGTTATCGAAAAAAATGGGATCGTCTGGTTCTGGCCCGGTGAGCCTGCCATTGCGACGACGACAGACACGCCTGAGTTTTCGGCTGTCGACGATAGCGTCTGCCACGTGGCGCGTCGCTATCTACATGTCAAATCCAACTACGTGCTCGAAAGCGACAACATTCTTGATTTGAGCCACATACAGTTTCTGCACCCAGGCACGCTGGGCAGCGATGCGGTCCAGAAGGCAAAGACGGAAGTTGTGCAATCCGGCAATACCGTGTGGTCCAAGCGGGTGGTGTCCGGGGAGGATCTCAAACCTTTCTTGCGTCAAACGTTTCAGGTGCCCGAGGGTCTTCTTGCTGATCGATGGCTGGACGTTCGCTGGGATCCCCCTTCATCGTTGTTGCTCTCCATCACCATCGCTCCATCCGGATCACTTAGAGAGCAAGGCGTAACCATACGGATTCCGCATCTGTTCACTCCAGAGACTGAAACATCCACACACTACTGGTTTGCGTCATGTTTTGAGCGCAAAGAAGGCAACGGTTCAGAGCAAGCAGAGCGGCACGTGGAGGGCCTTCTCAAACCGTTCGCGACAGAGGATGCACCCATGCTCGAAGCCCAGCAACGTGTGATGGGCGACGCGGACTTTTGGTCGCTCAAGCCGGTCTTGTTGCCCGGTGACGCTGCAGCAGTCAGAGCGCGGCGGGTACTCGATATGTTGATCAAGGCGGAAAAAGCCAAGGCTGGAGCTGGCGCCTGATTCCCCTTGCTGATGCAGTCCACCTCGGGCGCGTGCCGGGCTTTGGGCTGGGGTTGCCCGTCAACGGCCTGAACTCGCGATCCGACTCGGTGGGCTCTAAGGCTGGCCAAGCGACAACTGTTGTATCGATGCGCAGCAGCAAGTGTCGAGTGGCCTGATGCTGCAGTTCGGCCCTTGGTGCCAGCCCCTAACGTCCAGCATTCAAAGCCAAAGCGGTGCCCCTTGTGTCACATTCGGTACCTTCCCAGCCAAGCGCCGCTTGTGACAAGAAAGGCCACCGCCAAAACCTTGGCGGGGACTGACACGGGTAGCTCGACTGCGGGATTGGAATGCACCGGGGATGTCGAGGCGTTTGCAGCGGGCGCACGCGCATGTGGAGAAAAAAGAAACTCAGCCGCAGATGCCACCTCGCAACGGTCGGGGTAACCGGCGAAAAATCCAGTCCTGACTGCCATCAGCCGCCTTTGGCGATTTGGGTCATCCAGGCAAAAAGCTGCTCCAAGTCATAGTCGCCTGCATGACCTTGATCCCAGGGCAAAGCAAAGTCCACGGCATAGCCCTGGTTCTCCAAGGCGGCCGCCAGCATCACCGGAATGGCGAGTGAGGTGTCCCGATCTATCGTGCCGTGACGGATGCGCCAGCGCTTGGCATTGCTCACTTCCGCATGGCCGATGTAGCGCATGGCATTCATCATCTTCACCAGCTGGGCTTCCGCGCGGACCGCTCCAGGCGCTGTGCTGCGCTCCATGGAAAAATCCGTGAAATGCCGGTTATCGGTAGCGGGAGAGCCGAACAGGTTGTTCTCCCCACTCGATGCGTCCAGCGCGTCGAACGCTGGCGGTAACTTCATGCGGCCTGCATAGCGCACAAACGCGTCAAAGTCCAAGCCGCGCACTTTGCCGCCCTGAATCGAGAGCCAGCTGTATTGAGTCATGTCTTTGCCGGCAGCCATTTGAGCCTGCGCTGAGGCCAGCACATAGCCCATCACCCAATCCTTGAAACTGCCGTTGCCTCGGGCATCCAGCGTCAAGGACTGACCTTGGGGTGTCTTCAACTTCAAGCTGTTGACATAGGCGGGGAACAGCGGCTTGAGATCGTTGGAGACTTTGATCTGTTCGGGTGTTAGGGTGCCGGCCACCTCCTTGCGGACCATATTGAAATCCAACATGCTCATCTGAATGGCGCGGTAGTCATTCACGCCGTTGAACAGCCACTCGTGCGCGGCATCGGCATGCTCCAGGTTGGTGATCGGGCAATACGCCGACACCGCATAAATGTCGTCCCGCCCGGCTGCTGCACCCATGGCCTGCAGGTAGGGTTCATAGTCCAGCGAATTGCCACTGGCTCCCAACAGGGCGGCCAAGGCTCCGCCAGCACTGGTGCCATTGGAAATGATCTTGTCCATGTCGCCGGGCAACACGCCGGCGTTCCAGCGAAGGTAGCGGACCGCAGCCTTGAGGTCGACGATGGCAGCGGGCGCCTTGCCTGTGAAGGCTCCACTGGCATCCTTCAGAGTGCGCCCCCGTGCGCCGGGAGACGCCACCACAAAGCCCTTGAGCAAAGCAACTGCAATGGTGCTGGGCCTGCCAGCCTGCGGACCTTGTGCACTCGGTTGCGCCGTGCCAGGCTTAGCGGGCATGTAGCCACCGACCTGGTTCGGGAAAAACACCGGGGCCGTACGGGCGTCAAACTCACCGACTTTGGCACCCTGGAAGTAAGCCTCCGGCACGTAGATATTCATCACCTGATAAGCGGAATCCACGGGCCTGGCGACATAAGACACGCCCAGGTAAGCGCGCACTGCGATGCTTTGCTCGGCGACCGATACGGTTTGCTTCTCAAAGCGCGTGGGGTCGAAGCGCAAGGTGTCTGTCGCTGAAGCTCCCGGGTAGGCACTGTTGGTCACAGAACATGCTGCCCCCATCAATACAGCGTTACCGGCAAGACAGGCCAACGCGGCACGGCGGGAAACAGAAGAAGACATGGGGAACTCCTATGTGGAACATGCCAGCAGGCGAACGAAACGAAGACCGTTCAGCGTGAGCCATGAAGATTGACAGAGGGCAGCGCCTCAACAGCGCTTTTTCCTTGCTGCAAGCCAAGACAAATACCAAAAGTCCCATTGGACCGCCACATCTCCAACGGAACGGGTTTGCACGTTCACAAAACAGCGTCCAAACAATTTAGGCGCTTCAAGCACAGATAGCTCACGGGACCGACCTTCAAGCAACGAATGGGAATTTTCAAACGAATGAAGACAAGTAGCCACCCTTGCAAAAAACATCAAAGACTCTGCATTTACGCGCATTCTGGGAATTTTTCAAGGCTGGCCAAGCAAGCGAATCAAGTCAAAATGCGACCGGCGGAATTGACTACACCGACATCCACAAAATTACCTCCCAGGCGATTGCCTTCACCGTAAGTAATGCGCATACCGCCCACATCAAAATCGATCATCCCGCCCAACGCCGTATTCAAGCTGTCTCTGGTCGCACCAGGGCCTGCGCGGCGCAAACCCTCCGCCAAAACGCGGGCGTTGATATAACCTTCGAGTGAAGGATATGTAAGTTCGCTGTTTCCTCCCAAAGCCATGTCCCGCGTGTACTCGCGTACAACATTGGCTTTGGATGCAAAAGGGGAAGGCGTGATCAACGAGTACCCAATACCCCGTG
>JBIIQD010000251.1:0-4668 GCA_044342265.1 Hydrogenophaga sp.
TACCGTCGTCGCGGGAAGCCCCGTCGGGCCACTGCTTCGCAAGTCGCACCCGATAATGCCCGGACAGCATGCGTGCCCACCGGCGAGCTGTCTGCCAGTTGCCATTGTTGGCATCGGCCAGCGCCGGGGTCACGATGCACAAAGAAAGTCTTTTCATGGCGGTCAAACAAGGATCACCGATTGTGTCTGAAGCGGAGGCCGCTCGTTGCGGTGGCAAGAGCGAGCTCGCTCTCGCGCTGTGCGAGGCACGCGCGCGAACCTTGGCGTTGTTCGACGCCTACGAAGCCGCCTTGGGGCCAGCACTGCGGGTGCCGCTGGCGCCAGAGCTCAACCTGCCGCTGTGGGAGCTGGGTCACATCGGCTGGTTCGCCGACTGGTGGCTGGCGCGCAACACGCAGCGCCACCGGGGCTTGAGTGCCGACCCGAACGCCAGACGCAACCCTGCACGCCAATCCGCACGCAGCGTGGACGCTGACGCGCTGTACAACTCCAGCGAAGTGCCGCACCGCGCACGCTGGCAACTGGAACTGCCCGATGCCGATGAGGTCCGCGCTGACCTCGCCGCCAGCTTGCGGGATACGCTGGCGCTGCTTGCCGAGGCACCCGAAGACGACACTGGCCTGTACTTCTTTCGCCTTGCGCTGTTTCATGAGGACATGCACGGCGAGGCAGCGGTTTACATGGCGCAGACACTGGGCTTCGACCCGCTGGACGCGCACCGTGTTGCTCCGCTGTTGGGTCCGCACCACCCAGAAGCCCTGCGGCTCCCGGCCACCGACTGGACACTGGGCCGCAACGACATCGGTTTTGCTTTCGATAACGAACTCGGCGCGCACAGCGTAGCCGTCAGCGCCTTCGAGATCGACGCACGGCCTGTCACCTGGGGGCAGTTCATGCCCTTCGTGGAGAGCGGCGCGTACCTGCAGCGCCGCTTCTGGGGTGCGGCAGGCTGGGCGTGGCGAACATCACAATCGCAGCAGGAGCGGCCAGCGCCACGCTATCTGCGGCCAGGCACGCAAGCTTGGGAACAACAGGTGTTTGGCCGTTGGCAGGCGCTGGACCTGGCCGCGCCTGCCAACCACCTCACGGCATTCGAGGCGCAGGCCTGGTGTGCCTGGGCAGGAAGGCGCCTGCCCACGGAGGCCGAATGGGAAGTGGCGGCGCAAGACCCGAGCTTTGAGTGGGGCAGCGTATGGGAGTGGACCGCCAGTCCATTTACGCAGTTTCCCGGCTTCGTGGCGCATCCCTATGTGGACTACTCGCGCCCCTGGTTCGACGGTCGGCCGGTGCTCAAAGGCGCCTGTGCCGCCACCTCGGTACGCATGGCGCACCCGCGGTACCGCAACTTCTTCACCCCCGAGCGAAACGATATCGTTTCGGGCTTTCGCTCAGTCGCCCTGAGTTGAAGGTTGGGTCAGGGCGCGACCGTGGCCTGCGCCAGTCCAGCCAGGGCCTTGCGAAGGCCTTCAACCGATGGGCATTGCGCCGCGCCGTGCCGCTGGCCGATGTAGGCGGGGTCGTTGTACCCCAGCCAGGTCTGGCCAGACGCGTCATCCCACACCAGGGCTTTGAGCGGCAGATCGATCCCCACGCTCTGGGCACATTCCATGAACGGCGTGCCACCTTGCGGATTACCGAAGATCAGCAGCTCGGTCGGACGCAGGGTTTTGCCGATCTTGCTGGCACCACCGGCGTGGTCGATGCGGGCGAATACATTGAGATTGCGCTCTTTCACCTGGGCTTCGAGCCGGTCCATGGTGACCTTCGCGTTGTGTGGACTCTTGAGAGCGATCAGCCCATCAGCAGCGCTGGCCAATGAAGCAGCGGCTGTCAAGGTCAAGGCGGTCAGGGTGCGGGACAAAGCGTTCATGAACAACTCTCCTGGTGAAAGGCAGACACTTCAAACATCCCCTTCAGGACGCAGGTGCCCAAAAAACACTGAACCACTCGTGCTCGTCGGTCCAGTGGGTGGATGGACCGAAGCCCGCTTTGCGCAACAGCGCCTCGAAATCAGAGGGCTCCCATTTGTAGGAGTTTTCAGTGTGCAGCCGTTCTCCATCGGCAAAGACGCGCTCGCCGCCAGGCCAGCGAACCGTCTGCTCGCCCATCGATGCCAGGTGCATCTCAATGCGCGAATCAGTGTCGTTGTAAAACGCAACATGTTGCCAGCGCGCAGGCGCGAAGTCGGCACCCAGCAGCGCATTGGTGTGCAACAACAAGTTGCGGTTGAAAGCCGCGGTGACGCCCAGCGCGTCTGCATAGGCTGGCTCGAGGATGGCCTTGTCCTTGACGCGATCCACGCCAATCAGGACTCCGCCACCAGCGCCGCCGGCGGCGCACACCGCGCGGGCCTGTCGCAGCAGGTTCAAAGCCTCGGTGTGGTTGAAGTTGCCGATGCTGGATCCGGGATAAAACACGCAGCGCGGTGCGCCTCCGAGCCCGCGCTGATGCAACCAGTCGATGGCGGGGATCGGCAGCGCCCATTCTGCCGAGAAGTCCATGCCCAGACCCAGCATCGGCATGGTTGGGCCGCGCTGCTGCAAGTGACCCATGCTCTCACGCAGGTAGTCGACCGAAATGTCCACCGCCACATAGGCTACTGGCCGCAACACGGGAAACAGTATTGCCGCTTTGGCGCAACTGCCAGCACCAAGGTCGATCAGGACCGCATCCTGCGGCACACGCCGTGCCATGTCCATGCCGTGGTGAGCAAAGATCGACGCCTCAGTGCGCGTGGGATAGTACTCTGGCAGTTCGGTGATGGCGTCGAACAAGCGCGAACCCAGCGAGTCGTAGAAAAATTTTGGCGAGAAGTGAGGCCGCTGCGCCAACAGACCCGAGGCCAGTTCGGCGCGAGCGGTCACCAGGTCGGTCTGGTGCCATTGCAAAAAGTCAGGGACGAGAACCGAAGGACTTAGCAAAATGAGAGAAGGGTCGTGTCAGAGGTTCGCAATGCGAGAGCTTATTGGTCCTGTGTCGTGGCAGCGGGCCGTTTCTTACAGGGACTTTTCCCTAGACCCCTAAACAGCAACAGGTCTTGCCGACAGGGTCTAATACCAATTTTTTAAGGAGTTCGCCATGACGCGTCAAACACTCACCCGCTCCAAGCGCGCCTTCCTGACTTGCGCCGTTCTTGCCTCTGTTGCACTTGCTTCGCTGGCCCAAGCACAACAGACCGTGCTGCGCGTGACCACCATCCCCGAAGAAGCCGCCACCGAGCAGATCCGCAAGTTCACGCCGCTGGCCAGCTACCTGGAAAAAGCCATGGGCATGAAGGTGGAGTTCACCCCGGTGAGCGACTACCCGGCAGCGGTCGAGGCGCTGGTGAACAAGAAAGTCGACGTGGTCTGGTTCGGCGGCTTCACCCATGTTCAGGCCAACCTTCGTTCGGGCGGCAAGATCGTGCCGCTGGCCCAGCGCGAGGAAGACACCAAGTTCCAGTCGGTGTTCATTGCCAAGACCGACTCGGGCATCAAGACCCTGGCGGACATGAAGGGCAAGCAGATCAGCTTCGGTTCGCAAAGCTCGACCAGCGGCCACCTCATGCCGCGCAGCTTTTTGCTGGCCGCCAACATCAACCCCGAAAAAGATTTCCGCCGCATCGCCTACAGCGGCGCGCACGACGCGACCATCGCGTCGGTGGTCAGCGGCAAGGTGGACGCCGCCGCGCTGGACATCACAGTCTGGCGCAAGTTCGTCACCGAGAATAAGGTCGACACCAAGGCGGTCGACGTGTTCTACACCACGCCGGGTTACTTCAATTACAACTGGTCGGTGCACGCCGACATGCCGGCCGATCAGCAGGCCAGACTCAAAGCCGCGTTGCTGGCGCTGAGCCCGGCCAACCCCGAGCACGCCGAGATCCTGCGCCTGAACCGCGCCACCCGCTACATCGAAACCAAGCCCGAGAACTACAAGGGCCTGGAAACCGCTGCCCGCAGCGCTGGCCTGCTGTGATGCGGCGGAGCACGCTGGTTTGAAGCTCGACCTGCAGACGCTGGCGGCGCGCCACCCAGCCGCGCGACCGGGTGCGGCGCCGGCCATCCGCGGGCTCTCGCTGCAGATCGGCGCGGGCGAGCAGGTGGCCGTGATCGGCCCGAGCGGCGCGGGCAAGACCACGCTGTTGCAAGTGCTGGCCTGCGCGCTGCCGCCATCCAGCGGCGCGGTGCAGCTCGATGGCGCCTCGCCCTGGCAACTGCCGCGCAGCGCCCTGCAACGGCTGCGCGGTCGGCTGTTCCTCGCGCCGCAGGTGCCGCCATTGCCGCCGCGTCAGCGGGTGGTCACCGCCGTGCTGGCCGGGCGCCTTCCGGCCATGGGCCTGTGGCAGAGCATCCGCTCGCTGTTCTACCCGGCCGACATTCCGGCCGCGTTCGAGGCGCTGGAGCGTTTCGACCTGGCCGACAAACTGTTCGAGCGGGTGGACCGGCTCTCGGGCGGCGAACGCCAGCGCGTGGGTTTGTCGCGCGCGCTGCTGTCGTCGGCGTCGCTCTGGCTCATCGATGAACCTCTCTCAGCGCTGGACCCGACGCGTTCGCGCCAAGCCATCACGAACCTGGTGGATGTGGCTCGCGAACGCGGCGCCACGCTGGTGGCCACGCTGCACCAGGTGGACGTAGCACTCGCGCACTTCCCGCGCATCATCGGCCTGCGCGACGGCCAGCTGGCCTT
>JBIIQD010000252.1:0-4655 GCA_044342265.1 Hydrogenophaga sp.
AGGTTGATGTCGGAGCGAAGGTTCAACTGACCGTTCTCTGGATCAGCGATCCAGTAGCCCAGTGTGAATTCCAGGCCATCGGCGCCAAAGGCCGATAACGCAGCGTTTGGCGCGGGCTCGGGCATCACGCGCGGTTGCGCCAAGGCTGCGGCGCACAGCAGACGCTGCACCAGTGCCACATCACTGTCGTAGGCCACGGACACCACAGTGGACTGCCAAACCTTCGCATCGGCCAACGAGAGGTTCTCCACCCGGTTGGTGATCAGCATCTCGTTGGGCACGATCGACTCGCGCCCGGTGGCCGATCGGATCACGGTGTAGCGCGTGGTGATGTCGGTGATGCGGCCCTCGAAGTTGTCCACCCGGACGTTGTCTCCGATGCGCATGCTGCGCTCGGCGAGGATGACGAAACCACTGACGTAGTTGGCGGCCAGCTTCTGCAGGCCAAAACCAATGCCCACGCCCACCGCGCCGCCCAGCACAGACAACGCGGTCAGATCGATGCCGACGGCCGACAGGGCCACGATCAGCCCAAGGAACATGAGCAGCGCCCGCGTCGCGTTGCTCAGCGCCTTGCGCAGCGACAGATCGCTGCCCACCGCCGACTTGAGCAGACGGGCCTCGATCGCCGCTGAAATCCACAGCGTCAAGATCAGCATCGCGCCCGCGGTGAGCGCGCCCTCGATCAGCGTGCGCAGGCTCACGGTGCTGGCGCCGATCTTCCAGGTGATCTCGTCCATCTCGGCCAGCACGATGGGCAGCAGGCCACTGACCCACAACACCATGCAACCCCAGGCGAACCAGGAAATGGTGCGCTCCATCACCCGCACCCAGGGCGCGTTGGAAAACGCCACCTGCAGCACCTTGACACCCAGCCGGATCACCACCAGCGACACCAGCACCGGTATCGCCACCTTGAACACTGCCAGCGGAATGCGTTGCGCCAGCAGGCCCCGGGCCACGAAAGCCAGGGTCAGCAGCAGCATCGGAAACAGCACGCCATCCACCACCTGGCGACCGAACAGGATCGATGAGCCCTGCGGCTGCACGTCCAGCGCCCGGCGCAGCAGCGCTGACACGCCCCAGGCCAGCAAGACGCAAAGCGCCAACACCCCGAATTCGATCCACACAGTGGTCTGCTGAAAGCCTGCGAGCCATGCCTGGAAATCATGGATCGGCGGCGGCACACCGGTGCTCGAAGTCACCACTGAGGCGCCCTTTTTTCGATGAAGGCCTGAACACCCTCTTGCGCCACCTCATGCACCAGGTTGCAGGCCATGGTCTGGCCCGCGAGCTGGTAGGCCGCCTCCATGCCAGTTTCGAGCTGTCGATAGAACAGCGCCTTGCCCATGGCCATGGCTTCGCGGGGTTTGCCCAGGAGGCGGTCCACCAACGCAGCCACCTCAGCATCCAGCGCCTCAGCGGCGACCACGCGATTGACCAGGCCGCGCGCCTTCGCTTCGTCGGCAGCGATGAAGTCGCCCGTCAGCAGCATCTCCATCGCCTGCTTAGGAAGCATGTTGCGCGAGAGCGCCACGCCCGGCGTGGCGCAAAACAGGCCCACGTCGATCCCGTTGACCCCGAAACTGACCGATTGCGCGGCCACCGCGAGATCGCACTGGGCCACCAGCTGGCAACCCGCTGCAGTGGCCAGCCCTTGTACACGCGCCACCACCGGCACCTCCAGCTTGCGGATGGACATCATCAGCCTGGAGCAGGTGGCGAAGAGCGCCTGGTAATAAGCCAGTTCGGGGCGAGCCCTCATTTCCTTGAGGTCGTGTCCGGCGCAGAACGCGCGCCCCTGGGCAGCGATCACCACCACCCGTGCCGCGGGATCGGCCGCCACGGCATCGAGCGCGCCCTGAAAGGCCGCCATCATGGCCTCGGACAGCACATTGAAAGCCTTGGGGTGGTTCAGGGTGAGGGTGTGGACGCCGCGCGCGTCGCGTTCATGCAGCAGAAGTTCGTCGTTCATGGCATCTTTCAGAGGTCCGCCAGGACCCGCAGATGGGCTTCGACGCTGCGAGCGAGCGCACTCAGGTCGTAGCCCCCTTCCAGGCAGCTCACGATACGTCCTTGCGCATGGCGCCTGGCTACTTCCACGATGCGTTCGGTGATCCAGGCGAAGTCGCTCTCCACCAGTGCCAATTGACCCATGTCGTCTTCCCGGTGGGCATCGAAGCCCGCGCTGATGAAGATCATCTGAGGCTGGTGCGCGTCCAGGCGCGGCAGCCACGCCGTGTCGATCAGCTCGCGCACAGCCATGCCCTTGGTGTACGCCGGCACCGGCAGGTTCACCAGGTTGGGGGCGCGGGCGTGGTCCCAGGCCGGGTAGAACGGGTGCTGGTAGAAGCTGCACATGAGGATGCGTTCGTCACCGGCCACGATGTCTTCGGTGCCGTTGCCGTGGTGCACATCGAAGTCAATGATCGCCACACGCTGGAGGCCGTGGCGCTCCAGCGCGTACTTGGCCGCAACGGCGACGTTGTTGACGAAACAGAAACCCATCGCCAGGTTGCGGGTCGCATGGTGTCCAGGCGGCCGCACCGCGCAAAAGGCGTTGGCCATTTCGCCCGCCATCACCGCGTCGGTGGCGTCGATGGCGGCCCCGGCAGCCATCAGAATGGCTTCCCAGGAATGGACATTGATCGAAGTGTCGGGGTCAATCTGGGCATGGCTAGGCCCGCCAGCGGCAATTTCTTCACGAAGTCCGTCAGACAGTCCGCGAATGGACGCCAGATGCATGCGACCATGCGCCAGCTCCAGGTCGGCCAGCGACGCGGGCGTGGCCTCGCGACAGCACAGCGCCGCATCCAGTCCCGTGATCAACAACCGGTCTTGGATCGCGTCCAGCCGGGCTGGGCATTCGGGATGCCCAGCCCCCATTTCGTGCTTCCGGCAAGCCGGGTGGGTGAAATAACCGGTGACCTGGCTCATCACATTTTTACGGTAAGGTTCACGGCATGCACGCCGACATATCAATCGAAAAACTTCTGAATCAGCTTAACACGGTCATCGTGGGCAAAGCGCCGCAGGTCGCGGACTGCGTCGGCTGTCTTCTGGCGGGTGGACACCTGCTGATCGAGGACGTTCCCGGGGTTGGAAAGACCACCCTTGCCCATGCGTTGTCGCGTTCCTTCGGCCTGCAGTTTGCGCGGGTTCAGTTCACCGCCGACCTGATGCCCAGCGACCTGGTCGGGGTCTCGATATATGAACGGGGTCGAGAGGCTTTTGTGTTTCATCCGGGGCCGGTGTTTGCCCAGGTCCTGCTGGCTGACGAGATCAACCGCGCCAGCCCCAAAACCCAAAGCGCCTTGCTCGAAGCCATGGAAGAAAAACAGGTCACTGTCGAGGGCGAGACACGCGCTTTGCCCACTCCCTTCTTCGTGATCGCCACCCAGAACCCGTTCGACCAGTTGGGCACCTACGCTTTGCCCGAGTCACAGCTGGACCGTTTCCACATGCGCATTTCGCTCGGATACCCCGACCGGGCGGCCGAGCGCGAATTGCTGCGCGGCGCCGACCGGCGCGAACTCATCGAACAGTTGCCAGCGGTACTGTCGCCCACCGACCTGGCCCGATTGCAAGCCCAGGTACAGTCCGTGCACACGGCAGAACCGGTGCTCGAGTACTTGCAGGACCTGGTGACCGCCACCCGCTCGGGGCGCTGGTTCGCGCAAGGGCTGTCGCCTCGCGCCGCGCTCGCGGTGCTGCGCGCGGCCAAGGCACAGGCCTTCCTCCAAGGGCGCAACTATGTCGCCCCCGACGACATCGCGGCGATCCTGCCGCAAACCGCTTCTCACCGCCTCATCCCCGTGAGTGACGCCGGTCGCGGCGCGATGGAGCAGGTGCGGGCCATGGTCGACGCCACTCCACTGCCGTGAGTCCCTTGCGCGCCATCCGCCAGCGCTTGCAACGCTGGTTCCACGGGCGACTGCCACGCACCGACACGCTGGTGCTGAACCAGCGCAATGTGTACATCCTCCCGACCCGCGCAGGCTGGATGCTGGCGTTCACCTTGTTGCTGCTGCTGGTGGGCAGCATCAACTACCAGCTCAACCTGGGCTACCTGCTGACCTTCCTGCTGGCGGGCAGCGCCGTGGTCGGCATGCACATCTGCCACGCCAACCTTCGCGGCCTGTCGCTGCACCTGACACCGCCACTGCCTGCCCATGCCGGCCAGGCCGCGTTGCTGGGGCTACAACTCAGCAACGAACGATCCAAGGCACGCTATGGCGTCGGCGTCGGCGTGATCGACGCCAGTGCCGACGACGACACCCACCTGGCCTGGACCGATGTGCCGGCGCAGGGCAACACGCCCCTGAAGGTGGCTTGCGCAGCACCCCGGCGTGGTCTGCACGAACTGCCGGCACTGACCGCGACCACCCTGTTCCCGATGGGCACATTTCGGGTCTGGACCGTCTGGCGACCGGCCGCGCAGTTGCTGGTCTATCCCGCCCCGGAGGCTCACCCGCCGCCCCTGCCAGCCGGTGAGCCCCAGCCGGGTTTCGCCAGCAGCGCCAGCGTACAGGCCACCGGCGAGTTCGACGGTGTTCGCGCGTACCGCCGTGGTGATCCGCAGCGTTCCATCGTCTGGAAGAAGGCCGCGCAAGCGTTCGCTGCCGGGCGCGACGACTTGGTCAGCCGCGACGCCC
>JBIIQD010000253.1:0-4634 GCA_044342265.1 Hydrogenophaga sp.
GGGACCCTGGGCCCCGGTGCTGCTGGCCTGGGTGCTGGGCATCGTGGTCGGTTTCACGAACACCCTGCCCATGCTGGCGGGCGTGGCCCGCATCCTGATGGCCATGGGGCGCGATCGCCAGCTGCCGTCGGCGCTGGGCCGGGTGCATGCCGGTACCGGTGTGCCAAGGGTCGCCACGGTGTTGTCCACGCTGACCGCTTTGCTGGTTGCGCTCTGGCTGAAGGACCGCATCGAGCTGCTGGCTTCGATCATCAGCTTCGGAGCGCTGATCGGCTTCCTGATGCTGCAGCTGGCGGTGCTGGTGCACTTTCATCGTCACCCCAGCGGACGCCATGTGTTCTTCCATCGGGTGGTGCCGGTGGTCGGCATCCTGTCGGTGTTGGCCATCCTGTCGGGCATGCACGCCGTGGCGCTGCAGATCGGTCTGGCCTGGGTGTTGGTCGGGGCAGCCTACGGCCTGTACCTGCGACGAAGCGGTCGTGCGGTCATGCACATCTGATCAGCCGCCCGCAGGTCCGGTGAATCCCCACCGGACCGACGCAATCCCATTCCTCTTCCGCGCCTGAGTGCGCGAGCCATGCCATGACTGCTCACATCTCGTCATCTTTCTCGAACGTCAAGCTGTTCCCCTTTTGGCTCGACCGGCCCGATGCGCCCACGGTCGAGCGCGAGTTGATCGGCCGCACCGAAGCCGACCTGGTGATCGTCGGCGGTGGATTCACCGGGCTCTGGGCCGCCGTGCAGGCGAAGGAAATGGACCCATCGCTGGACGTGGTCGTGCTGGAGGCCGGCAAGGTCGCCTACGGTGCCTCGGGCCGCGCAGGCGGCATTGTCTCGACCTCGGTGATGCACGGTCTGCCCAACGCAGTGCGGGTGTTCCCCAACGATCTCGACGCGCTGGAGCAGTTGGGCCATCAGAATCTGGACGGCTTCAAGCAGGCGATCGAACGCTACGGCATCGACGCCGACGTCGAATGGAACGGCGAGATGACAGTGGCCGTGGAAGAGCGCCACCTGCCCCAGCTCCGGGAAGACTTCGCACTGCACCGCAGTCACGGCCACAACGTGGTACTGCTCGACCGCGAGCAGGCGCAGGCGCAGCTGGCTTCGCCGCTGTACGCCGGGGCCATGTGGTCGCGAGACCGCAGCGGCACGGTGCATCCCGCCAAGATGGCCTGGGGTCTGAAAGCGGCCGCGCTGCGCCTGGGCGTGCGCCTGCACGAGCTCAGCCCGCAGACCCGGCTGGAGGATCGCGGCACGCACATGGTGGTTCACACCCCCTGCGGGCAGGTGCAGGCGCCGCGGGTCCTGCTGGGCACAGGGACCGCCAACGTCGGCATTGCCGACATCAACCGCCGCGTGGTACAGGTTCGGGACCATGTGCTGGCCACCCATCCGCTGACCGACGAGCAGCTCGCGCGCATTGGCTGGAAGAACCGCCAGGGCGTGTACGACACGCGCACCCAGCTCAACTACTACCGGCTCACGCGCGACAACCGGATCATCTTCGGCGGGCTGGTCAGCTACCACTTCAACGGCAACCCGAATCCGGCGCAGGACGCCGAGGAACAGACCTACTACCGCCTGGGTGAGGTGTTCCGCAAGACTTTTCCGCAGCTGGAAGATCTGGGGTTCTCCCACGCCTGGGGCGGGCCGATCGACTACTGCTCGCGCGGCGCCGTCTTTGCACGCCCGTATTTCGGCGGCAAGGTGGTCTACGTGGCGGGCTACACCGGGTTTGGCGTGGCCGGCAGCCGGTTCGGCGCCCGCATGGGCCTGAACATGCTGCTGGACCGTGACTCGCCAGAGCGCAATCTGGACATCGCTCGCACCGGCGTCTCGCTGATTCCACCAGAACCGTTGCGCTGGCTGGGCGCCAAGATCACCTTCCACGCGTTCGACGGCGCCGACGACCAAGGCGGCTGGAAGCGCATGTGGATCAACGGCATCAAGCGGCTCGGCTTTCCGATGTAAGGCAACCACACATGAAACCCAACTTCAACCAACCCCTCGGCGGCAACGACATGCCGCGTTTCGGCGGCATCGCCACCATGATGCGCCTGCCCTCGGCCGATACCACCAAAGGACTGGACGCGTGCTTCGTCGGCATTCCTTTCGACCTCGGCACATCCAATCGCACCGGAGCGCGTTTCGGCCCGCGGGCCATCCGAGCCGAATCCGTGCTGCTGCGCCCTTACAACATGGCCACCCGTGCCGCGCCATTCGATTCGCTGCAGGTCGCAGACATTGGCGATCTGGCCATCAATCCGTACAACCTGGAGGACTCGATCACGCGGATCGAGGCGGCTTACGACCGGATCGTATCGACCGGTTGCCGTCCGATCGCGCTTGGTGGCGACCATACGGTGACGCTGCCGGTGCTGCGCGCGATGAAGCGTCGGTATGGTCCGCTGGCTCTGGTGCATGTGGACGCGCACGCTGACGTGAACGACACCATGTTCGGTGAAAAGATCGCCCACGGCACACCGTTCCGGCGTGCGGTTGAGGAAGGTCTTCTGATCAACGACCGGGTGACACAGATCGGTCTGCGCGGAACCGGTTATTCGGCACAGGATTTCGACTGGTGCCGCGACCAGGGATTCACCGTGGTTCAGGTCGAAGAGGTATGGGGACGGGCGCTCGACGGACTGATGGACGAGGTTCGCGCCCGCGTGGGTGATGCACCGGTCTACCTGAGCTTCGACATCGACGGCATCGACCCCGCCTTCGCCCCGGGTACCGGTACGCCGGAGATCGCCGGGCTGACGGTACCGCAAGCGCTGCAGATCATCCGGGGTTGCCGGGGGCTGAATCTGGTGGGCGCAGACCTGGTCGAGGTGTCTCCGCCCTACGACGCCGCCGGCACCACCTCCCTGCTGGGCGCCAACCTGGCCTACGAAATGCTGTGCGTGATGCCGGGCGTGGAGGTGCGGGCATGAGCGCCGAGCACGCATCGATGGGCACCGTGGCGGCCGGTGCCGCATCGGAGCTGCTGCAACTGGCTTCGCAGCAACGCCTGAACGAACTGCCAGGCCTGTGGCTGGGTGCTCAGGCTCGCGGCGGCCTGGGCGAGACGCTGCCGGTGCACGCGCCCGCGACGGGTCGCTGGCTGGGCGATGTCGGAGGCGCTTCGGTCGGGCAGGTCGATCTCGCGGTGCAGGCGGCGCGCAACGCACTGCCGGGGTGGCAGAGCGCGTCCCGGGCCACGAGGGCGGCCAGCCTGCACCGCATTGCCGACGCGATGGGCCAGCAGGAAGGCGAGTTGTGCGCACTCTTGCATCTGAGCAACGGCAAACCCGCAGCGGAAGCCGCGACTGACGTGGCCGACGCGATCGCCACCTACCGCTACTACGCCCGGCTGTGCGCCAGCTGGGACCGATTCGACAGCGAGTCGGTCGCCGTCTGCGACGACGGTTTCGAAGCCGAACGCCGGTACGTGGCGGTGGGCGTGGCGGCGTTGGTGCTGCCGTGGAACTTCCCGCTGGTGACGGCGGCCTGGAAGATCGCGCCAGCGCTGGCCGCCGGTTGCACGGTGGTGGTCAAGCCTTCAGAGGTGGCACCGCTGCCGGAGCAGGCGCTGGCCTCGCTGGTGGCCCGGTGTGGATTGCCCGAAGGCGTGGTGAACTGGGTGTTCGGCGGCGCCAGCGTGGGTCAAGCCCTGGTGAACCACCCGGGTATCGACAAGGTATCTTTCACCGGCAGCACGGCAGTGGGTCGCCAGGTGATGCAGGCTGCGACCCACCGCTTCACGCGGCTGGGACTGGAGCTGGGTGGCAAGTCCTCGCTGATCGTCTGCGCCTCAGCCGATGTCGAGCACGCGGTGCAACTGGCGGCCTCCGGCATCTTCACCAATGCCGGCCAGATGTGCTCTGCCACCTCCCGGGTACTGGTCCACCAGAGCCTATATGCGCCCTTCCTGGAGCGTTTTGCGGCGCTGGCGCGCCAATGGCGGCCGGTCACGGTGGCCCGACCGGGGGATCCGGCCTACGGACCTCTGGTGAGCCGGCAGCAGCAGGCCAAGGTGCTGGGCATGATCAGGACTGGCATCCAAGATGGCATCGAAGTGCTTGCTGGCGGCGACGCGCCGGCTCAAACACCCGAAGGCTTCTTCGTAGAACCCACTGTGCTGGCCGGACTTCCGGCCGGACACCCGCTATGGCGCGACGAAATCTTCGGACCAGTCGCCTGCGTGCGCAGCTTCGACACCGAAGACGACGCCATCGCCAAAGCCAACGACACCGAATACGGCCTGGCCGCCACCGTGGTGGGCGAGAACACAGGCGAGGTTCGGCGCATTGCGCGAGCGCTGCGCGCTGGCATCGTCTGGCAGAACGTGCCTCAGATGGTGTTTCCCGAAGTCGGCTGGGGCGGCTTCGGAAGCAGCGGCATCGGCCGTGAACTGGGCGTGCCCGGACTGCGCGCCTATCAAGAGCCCCAGCACCTTCTGCACAGCGCGACCGGAGACAGTCCTCCCGGCCCCACTTCATTGACCACCCAATAAGGAAATCATCATGCTGACCAAACTGAACCCAAACGGCCCAAGTGGCCTTGTCCCTTGCGCCGTGGTGCCCGCCGAGGCGCTGGATGGCACCGCTGCCCCAACTGAGCAGGGCGCGGTTGTTTTCTCGGAAGGT
>JBIIQD010000254.1:0-4629 GCA_044342265.1 Hydrogenophaga sp.
TGCGAAGAAGCATGCTACGGCGTCGGGCTTGATCGAGGCAATCTCGGTCAGAAGCGCCTGGAACTCCACGTTCGGGAAGGGCAAGCCGAGCTTTTTGACGATGGTGCCACCAGCGGCGGTGTAGCTCTGCTCGAAGCCCTCGAAGGCCTCGTCGCCGGCCGCGTAGTTCCACGTGATCCAGACCGCTTTCTTGTGCCCCCGGTCCACCATGGCCTTGCCCAGCGCCAGCGTAGGCTGCGAGTTGGTGAACGACGTGCGGAACACATTGGGCGCGCACTGGGCACGGGTAGCGATGTGCACACCGGCGTTCGGAATCAGGTTCAGCACACCCGATTCGCGCGCCACTTTGTGAATACCCATCTGCACGCCAGAGTGCACCGTACCGACCAGCACGTCGACCTTGTCTCTTTGCACCAGTCGGGTGGCGTTTTCGATGCCTTTGGCCGGGTTGGATTCATCGTCAACTTTGAAAAACTCGATTTCACGGCCGCCCAGCTTGCCGCCTTGTTCGTTGACCGCGAGGCGAAAGCCGTTTTCAATTGCCACCCCGAGTTGCGCAAAAGTGCCTGTGTAAGGCAGCATGAAGCCCACTCGAACCTTGTCTGATTGTGCGCGCACGATTTGCGGCAACAGCAGACCGGAAGAAGCTGCACCGATCACGGCGGCAGAACGGGTGAGCACAAGTCGTCGGGTGGTCATGAATTGCTTTCCTGGTTGGTCAGATGAAAACACTGTAAGCGGCGGGTTTGAAGAATGCGATCCAGAGATACCCGTACTTTAGGTTTCAAGTATCGAAAGATAAACGATATCAAATGAAAGGGACTTGCTACGGCACTATACTGCATTTATTGCAGTATAGTGCATGTTTTTCGAGAAAAAAATGGGTGCAAACCCTTAAGGCAGCACCCGAACTGCTATCGAGACGGAGGCAGCAATGATTGCACCAAGGTCAGGCGCACAACGACGAATTGCTCGAAGCGCCGAAGGCCTGAGCCTCGGGTTGCGCGCAGAATGACTCGAGCTCGACTTGTTTCGCGCTTTCTAACTTGCTGATGCGATCGTGCACCAGAAACAGAACTGACGGCTACTCAAAGAAGTTGGAGTCAGCCCACTGGGAGGAGGGCCCGAAGTCCTGAGACTTCTCTTGCGCCTTCAGGTTCAGCACGAACACCACTTCACCTCCAAAGCGTCCTACACCCAGTGTTTTCATGAGTTTTTGCTCTTGCTCAGGCTGTTCCATGCGCATAAAGCAGATGGCTTGCTTGGTGTCTTCGTGCTTGGCGGTAAGAATGTCCAGCCGCGCAATTCGACCAAACCGACTGCACAATTCATGCAGTGCGGTTTTAAGGGTTGTCACATCGCTGTGTTGCCTAAGTTCTGCCAGAGCGCTCACGGTATCACCTCTATCTCTAGGGCCTACATCAGAAGCCAGTGCGACCGATGCAGGAAAAGTCGCGAGTACCTATCGTAATGCGTAAGCTACAACTCGCAACATCTCAGTTACATAGTTTATCCCCAAAGCGAGGTATGCGTGAAAAAGTTCTCTTTCTACCAACTGTAGGACTGATTCTCGATCCGACTCTGTTACAACTTAGGCAATGAACATGTCCAGTTTGACGCCAGAAGAAATTGTGAGCCATGTCGTGCTCCAGACCACTGTATGCCCACCAGGCCACACCGCGCCTTCGGTCGAGTCGAACGATGCTTTGCCGCTGAGTTGGCCGTGGGAGCAGGTGGTGAGTTTGGCAATGCACTTGGGCAAAGTGTCGACTGCTTTGCTGGTGCGGGCCTCACCAGAGGGTCCTGTGATTCTGGATGCCGCTGGTCTCCCAGCTGAGCACAAGGAGGCAGCGGTGGATCTATGTGCCATGGTGTCGGCGGACCTGAATCTGCAGGGCTGCTTGCTCGATGCTGAAGCGCACGCTGCTTTGAACACTGGGATGAGGCTGGGATCCCAGCCACCCTTTCGTTTCTGCTTGATACTTCCTCTAAAAGTCAGTGCAGATAAAAATGCCACTTGGCTGGCAATACTTGACCAGACCCCCCGCAGCACCAGCGATCTCGCTGCCATCCTTCCAGGCCTGCAGTTCTTGGTGAACCATGCGGGGCAACTGCAGGAGATCGTTCGACAGCAGCAGCATTTGGCACACGTGACGCAAGGGAGGGAAGAACACCTCGGAAAGGCCCTGAATGACAGCGAAAGCCGATTGAACCTGACCGAACACACGGCCGGTGTCGGGAGTTGGTCAATCAGCATTCACAACGGGCAGATGCAGCATTCCGACGAGTTTAGGCAGATCTTGGGCTTGAAGGCAGGAGAGAACATTGAAGATGTGTCTGCCATGGTGCTGCGCTATTTGCCGGAATGGCGGACAGGCATTCGCGAACGCCTTCGGTGCTGCGCCGCCGCCGGAGAAGCCTTTGACGAAGAGATTCAAGTACAGGTGGCAGGAACAGGTCCCAAATGGGTGCGTACCGTCGGCAACGCGGTGCGTGACGCCGATGGTCGCATTGTGCGAATTCAAGGCGCACTACAAGACATATCGGCACAAAAGCAAGCCCAGCAAGAGACGTTAAGACTGGCGATGAGACTAACGACCACACTGGCCAGCATCACCGAAGCTTTTGTCACGCTTGACCGGCAATGTTGCTTCACCTACTTGAACCAAGAAAGCGAGCGGCTCTTGCAAAAGACCACGGCCGATTTGCTCGGGCTGGAGGTCTGGCATGACTTCACCACAGGCTTGGCACAACGGATGCGCGAACAGCTTGGGGTCGCGCTCAAGACGAACCGCCGCGTTGAACTGGAGGACTTTTTCCCCTCGCTTGGAAAATGGCTGGAGGTCCGTGCCTACCCGTTCGCAGAAGGCTTGGCGGTGTACTTTCGCGACGTCACCGATCGCAGGCGGTCCCAAGAACAACTGATGTTGCTGGAAACCAGTGTGGCCCGTTTGAACGACATCGTCGCCATTGCGGAAGCAGGCTCAGGTCCAGAGGCGGAACCTCGGCTGGTGTTTGTCAACGACGCTTTCGAAAAACAAACAGGCTACAGTCGCTCAGAGGTGCTCGGACAGTCTCCACGCATTCTGCTGGAACTGGATCCCACCATGTTCAAGTTGCCCAACCTGGCAGAGGGCCTGAAAGAATCCAGCCAAACGCGCACTGAACTGATGGTGCACCGAAAGAACGGCCCTTCTTTCTGGATCGAGCTTGAGCTCGTGTCGGTGCAAGCAACCGCCCAGGAAGTTACACACTGGGTGGCGGTAGGGCGAGACATCACTCAGCGCAAGAACGCAGAAGGCATGATCCGTCACCTGGCGTTTTACGATCCGCTGACCGATCTACCCAACCGCCAGCTACTTCTCGAAGAACTGCAAAAGGCGATCTTGGAAAGCAGTCGCTCGGGACAGCATGGCGCGCTCATGTTCATCGACCTAGACAACTTCAAAATTCTCAATGACACGCTGGGACACCACATCGGAGACCAGTTGCTGCAGCAGGTTGCATTGCGATTGAAGAAAAGTGTGCGAAAGACCGACACGGTGGCACGCTTGGGAGGCGACGAATTCGTGGTGATGGTCGATGACCTGAGCACGGACCCTATCGCTGCCGCCAGCAAATCGCGTGCACTGGCCGAAAAGGTGCTGAACACGCTTCGTGAGCCGTTCCAGCTGGCAGGACACCAGCACTTCTCTACACCCAGCATAGGTGTGACGGCGTTCAGCGGCCAGAAAAGCGACATGAGCGAGCTGCTCAAACAAGCCGACTTGGCGATGTACCAGGCCAAAAGTCTGGGGCGCAATACGCTGTGCTTCTTTGACCCCGACATGCAGGCCACCGTGAGTGCCAATGCCGCTGTCGGCGTGGAGCTGCGGGTGGGGCTGCGGGAAAAGCAGTTTGTGGTTCACTACCAGCCGCAAGTCGATCGCCAAGGGGAGATCATTGGTGTGGAGGCGCTGGTTCGTTGGCAACATCCAGTCAAGGGAATGATCCTGCCTGCTAACTTCATTCCGGTTGCGGAAGACACGGGGCTTATCCTTCCCTTGGGCAAATGGGTGCTGGAAACCGCCTGTGAGCAGCTCGCCTCGTGGGCTGGTTCATCTCGCACTGCGAATCTGAGCATTGCCGTCAACGTAAGCGTGCACCAGTTCCGTCACCCGAATTTTGTGGACATGGTCATGGCTGCCATTCAGCGCAACGGCATTCGCCCGCACAGGTTGAAACTCGAGCTCACCGAAAGCCTGTTGGCCGACCGTATGGAAATCACGATCCAAAAAATGGGAATGCTCAAGGACCTCGGGGTCACCCTGTCGCTGGACGACTTCGGTGTAGGCTACTCCTCACTGTCCTGCCTCAAGCGCCTGCCTTTGGATCAACTCAAGATCGACAAGGGCTTTGTCGCCGATGTGCTGTTCGATTCCAACGATGCGGCCATCTCGCGGGCCATCATTGCGCTGGCTCAGAGCCTGAGTTTGCAGGTGGTGGCCGAGGGCGTAGAGACCCAAGAACAGCGAGATTTTCTCGCCCTTCAAGGATGCGATCATTTTCAGGGCCACCTGTTTGCGCCTGCGTTGCCGATCGAGAAACTGAATGCGTTCTTGCGCAATCCATCGTCTTGCGCAGAGGCGG
>JBIIQD010000255.1:0-4628 GCA_044342265.1 Hydrogenophaga sp.
CCGGGTCGGCGGGCATGGTCAAATTGGTGAGCCAGAGCGTGAGGCAATCAACCACGATCAAGGTGTTGGCGTCGCTGTGCTGTCGCATGGCTTGCGCCAGTTCCCGCGGTTCTTCCACGGTCAGCATGCCAGGTACACGCACCGCGCGATCCGCCTGGTGGCGAGCGATGCGCTCGTGCATCTCATCGTCCCAGGCCTGGCCGGTGGCGATCATCACCGCACAGTGGTGGGGCGACGTGTCGATCCACCTCTGCGCCAGTACTTCAGCGCGGCGACTCTTGCCGCTGCGCTGGCCACCCAAGATGAACGTGCTGGCGGCGATCTCAACCATGCTTCTTCATCCATGTGGTGACGATGCGGTACATCTGCTCCACGCCGTCGGTCAAAGCGGCGGGGCCGGGCTGCAGGATGTCGGGCGACTTGATCTCGAACAACTGACCTGTCTTCACCGCGGGCACGTCTTGCCAACCCGCCCGGGTGGCCACCTTCTCGGCACGGAACTTCTTGCCGCACCAGGAACCGATGACGATGTCAGGCGCACGCGCCACGATTTCGGCGCCGTCGCCGATGATCCGGTCTTTGCCCAGCGACTGCAACGCCAGCTCGGGAAAGATGTCGTCACCGCCCGCGATGCCGAGCAACTCCGACACCCAGCGGATACCGCTGATGTGCGGCTCGTCCCACTCTTCAAAAAACACCCTCGGTCGGCGCTTGCCTGAGGCGACCAGTGCGTCCACCTCGGCACGGATCCCATCCAGCCGCTGGCGCATCAGCGCTATGCGAGCGAGTCCGTCGTCGACGCAGCCCACCATGGCCGCCACCTGGTAGAGCATGGAAAACACCTCTTCCACGCTGCGCTGGTTGAAAATCGTCACCTGAACACCAGAGCGGATCAGCGCAGCCGCGATGTCGGCCTGCAAGTCCGAGAAGCCGAACACGCAGTCGGGCTCCAGCGCCAGGATCTTGTCGATCTTGGCGGTCAGGAACGCGCTGACCTTGGGCTTCTGCTCGCGCGCCCGGCGTGGCCGGACCGTGTAGCCGCTGATGCCCACAATGCGCGCCTCTTGCCCCAGCAGGTAGAGCCACTCCGTCGTCTCTTCGGTCAAGCAGACAATGCGTCGCGGGCCAGGCAGCGGCAGGGTCATGCGGCCTCCGGTGGAAACGCGTTCGCGGTGGCTTCGGCGTTGGAGGCAAACCATGCGTGGAAATAGCTCGCCCGCAACGCACCGCCGCCGTACAGGGCCTCGGCCTTGGCGTGCGCGCGGGCCGGTGTCGTCCGGGCCACGGGCTCCAGCGTCGACTCGGTCTTGGAACAGTAAAGGGTGTGGCCGCTGGCCAGTTCGTGCCAATGCGGGTCAAGGACGTCTGGCCCGCACTTGAACACCCGTACGCGTCTGCCCCGGCGCGAGTGCAGGCGCGCCAGCGCTGCGGTGACCGATGTTTTTCCCTGGCCGGAGGCCGGGGCATCGATCAGCAGCGCAGGACAGGCAACGGCGTTGCGGTGCATTGCCACACTCAGCGTGGCGTCCAGGACAGGCCGAGGTAGTAAGTACGACCGGCAGTGGCGAAACCCAGGACCGATTCATAGTCCTTGTCGGTGGCATTGTCCACGCGTCCCAGAAGCCGCCAATCGCGCGTGATGTCGGTGCTGGCGCTCAGATTCAGCAAGGTGTGCGCTGGCAGGGCAAACCTGTTGGCAGCGTCGTTGAAGCGCTTGCCCAGGTGCTGCACTTCACCGCCCAGTCGCCAGGCGCCCACCGGTGCGTCCGCCGTCAACGTCGCCTGCGTTTCGGCGCGGCGCGCCAGCAGCTTGCCGGTCTGCGCATCTTTGGGACGCATCAGATCCAAGGATGCCCCGAAAATGATCTCGCCAAACTTGCCGCCGCCCGCCAGCGTCAAGCCGCCATAGGTGGCCAGGCCGGTATTGCCGTAGCAACCCGCGAAATCGCCCACACCATTGACACAGCCGCCCGGGCCGGACACAAAGTTGATGAGATTCTTGACGCGGTTTCGGTATACCACCATGGAAGCCCGACTGGCAGCCTGTTGCCACCGCAAGCCTGCTTCCAGGTTTCGCGCGGACTCGGCCTTGAGGTCGGGTGATCCGTAGATGCTAAAGCGCTGAAACAGCGTCGGGACACGAAACGCCGTACCCACCGAACTGGTGATTTGCAACGTCTTGGACAGCGCGTAGCCATAAGCCAGCGCACCCGTCGTCTGCGTGCCAAACTCGCTGTCGTCGTCACGGCGCAGATTCGCCTGCAGCGTGTGACTGCCAGCGCGCAAGCCGTAGCCCAGCGCCAGCGCGTTCTGGCTCCGGTCGGTGATCACGGGCGAGGTGCTTTCATTCTCCAACTGGTCTTCGCGACGTTCCAGGTCCACGGTCAGACCACCTGGGCCGAAGCGCAATTCGTTGCGCAGCAACCAGGTATCAACCTGCGTTTCTGTCAGGTAAACCGAGGGGGAGGTCTCATAGCGGTCTTTGCCGCGGCTGACGCTCAAGCGGGTGTTCCAGTCGTCACTCCAGCGGCTGTTCCAGGTCAGCCCAGTGGTCTGCAGGTGGTGCTTTGACTGGTCGTCCTCGCCCGCCACGAAGCCGTCATAACCTGCCTTCTGACGGCTCTCCAGTACCGTAAGGTCCAGCTTCTGCCCAGCCGCCAGATTCCAGCCCAGGCGGCCAGAGAACGATTCGTTGCGATAGCCATCCAGGTCAGGATTACCGGTGGGGACAGCGTTGAAGCCATCGCTGCGCTCAGCCCCCAGACCCAGTGCATAGTCGACCGAGTCACTGCCGCCGCGCAGCGATGCACCGAGCTCTCTGGTGCCTTGGGATCCCACCCCGATCCGCAGCGAGGGGAAGAACCCTTTCTCGCCCTGTCGGGTAAAGATCTGCACCACACCGGCCATGGCATCCGAGCCATAGACCGCAGCGGCTGGGCCGCGCAGGACCTCGATGCGCTCGACCTGCGACAACGGAATCGCGTTCCAGGTGGCGCCGCCGGTGGACTGAGAGTCGATGCGAACGCCATCAACAAACACCGCCGTGAAGCGCCCTTCGGCGCCGCGCAAATACACACTGGTGGTGGAGGCTGGACCTCCGTTGCGGGTGACGGTCACACCCGGGAGTCGCTCAAGCACACCAGCCACGGACGCGGCGCCCAGGCGATCAATGATGAGGCGGTCGACGATGCTCACGTCGGCGACCACGTCAGTCAGAGGTTGCTCGGAGCGGGTTGCAGTGACCACCACCTCTGGCAGGGCTATTTGGGCCCAGGCGGTAGCAACAAAGGAACAAGCCAAAGGAAGCACGGCCAAGCGTGCATGGAAGATGCGTGAAGACATGGATGAAAGAGTCGTCGCAGAACAAGCCCTCGATGTCTTCCCCGACAGCGCATGGGCGTCACGGTGATGTGTCCCAAAAAAAAGGACACACCACCACCTTGTTGGCCGGTATCCGGGCTGACAGAGCGACCTTCATCACCTTCCCAGGCGCTTGGCAGCGCCCAGTGGTTGTGAGATGAAAGCGGAGACCCAGATCACTCTGAGGTCCCGTCTGCTTACCGTTGCGGGGGCAGCGCAGGTTAGGTCGGTTCGTGTGAACCTTCCCTCCTGCTTCCCGTTGAACTGCGGCGTGTGAACCACACCGCGAGCACCAACGCTGTGCATTGTAAGCCGGGCGCCGCGCGGCGACCTACAATGAGTCACTCATCTGTTGATACCATGGCCGATCCCAAGCAACTTGACCTGATCGCCGAGCGCGTCGAGCGCCTGCTCTTGCGCCATGAAGAGCTTCAGCGCACCAACGCGCTGCTGCTGGACCAGGTATCTGCCCTCAAGACCGAACGCGACTCGCTCAAATCGCGACTGAATGCAGCCCGCACCCGCATTGACGCTTTGCTTGATCGGCTGCCCGCAGGCTCTGGTGCTGAGTCGTCCAAGGACACCCCATGAACAAACCTGCCACCAAGCAGCTCGAAGTCCAGATCATGGGCCAGAGCTATCTGCTGGCTTGCCCACCGGGTGGCGAGTCTTCCTTGCTCGACGCGGTTGAGCGGGTAGACACCGCAATGTGCCGCATTCGCGATGCCGGCAAGGTCAAGGCCCGCGACCGCATTGCGGTCCTCGCATCGCTCAATCTGGCCTTCGAGCTTTCTCAGAAGGAATCCAAGGGTTTCGTGCCGTCTTCGTTCCTTCCCTCGGAGCCCGCGCCATTGGCCGATGCATCAGGGCCACTGGCAAACCCATCCGACCCCGCTGCCCAGTCTCGGGTTGATGACCTCGTTCGGCGCCTTGATCAGGCACTTGGCAGCGATGGCCAACTGATCTGAGCCCATCCTCGCTGCCATTCTTTCCGACAGGCGTATCCCCCTAGCCTGGCGCATGCGCCTACAATTTGTCCTGTCTGCAGTGCGCGCCGGGCTTTATATTTCCTTGAACCAATGCTCATAGAGCCCGGGCTTGGTACATACGTGGTTGGTGTGAGCATCTCGCGTCAGATGAACCCGAAGCCACGTTGCCCTCGCCCACCTGAACCCCGGTTCAGGATGCCGGTCCGGCGGCACTTGCAGACACCTTATTCCGATCTCCCCCCTGCGCCGCTTCGCGCCTTCCCCCTCTCCTGCGGGAAG
>JBIIQD010000256.1:0-4620 GCA_044342265.1 Hydrogenophaga sp.
ACATCTGCGGGGGAGGCGACACCCTCGGCTTTGAGGCGTGCCAAGATGCCAGCGTCGTCGGCATCGACACGGTTGATCTTGATGCCGGTGGTTTTGGTGAAGGTCTCGTACATGACCTCGTCGGTCTGATAGTGACGGGCTGAATAGAGGTTCAGGACCTTGTCCTGGGCCTGGGCACTCAGGGTCACGGCAGCCAGGACAATCGGAAGCATGGTGAAGTGGCGCATGAAAGGGCTCTTTCTGAATAGAGATGAAAACTGAGGAAGATCTTAACAGAAATGCGAATAGTTCTTGATAAGTTCTGCTTGATCTCGATCAAACTCTTGCTTTTGGCGGTGCTGGCTGGATGCACCACGCTGGAGCCACCTGCGCCGATTTCCCCAGCGGTGCAGCCCGATGTCGAAGTCCCGCAGCGCCCGCCTCGCCTTGGACTGGTGCTGGGCGGAGGCGCTGCGCGCGGCTTTGCCCATGTGGGCGTGATCAAGGTGCTCGAAGCCAACGGGATTCGACCGAACATGGTGGTGGGTACCTCGGCTGGCAGCCTCGTGGCTGCGCTGTATGCCAGCGGCAAGAGCGCTGTCGAGCTGGAGCGGGTGGCCATGGGCATGGACGAAGCGACACTGACCGACTGGACGATGCCGCTGGTCAACCGGGGCCTGATGCGGGGCGAAGCCCTGGCGCGCTATGTGCGCCAGGCCGTAGACGGCAAATTGATCGAGCAAATGGTGTTGCCGCTGGGCATATTGGCAACCGATCTGGGTAACGGGTCTGGCGTGCTGTTTCGTCGCGGCGATGCCGCGCAGGCCGTGCGGGCGTCCAGCGCCGTGCCCGGCGTCTTCCATCCTGTATCCATCGCGGGCCGCGAGTATGTTGACGGTGGTCTCGTGGCGCCTGTGCCCGTTCGTCTGGCCCGGGAGATGGGGGCTGAAGTGGTGCTGGCCATCGACATATCCGCCGACCCACAGGACATGTCGTCCGAAGGGCTGTTCAGTTTGCTTCCCAAGACCACAGCGATCATGGGCCAGAGCATTAACCGGCTGGAGTTGGCGCACGCTGACGTGGTCGTCCGTCCGCTGCTTGGTGGGGTAGGCAGCGCAGACTTTGCTTCCCGCCAGCGGTCGATCGACGCGGGCAGGACCGCCATGCAAACCGCCTTGCCCAAGCTCAAACAGTTGCTGGCTCGGCTGAGGCCGGTGGAACCTCAATGAGCCAGTGATACCCACCGCAACGGCATAAAAAAAGCCCTCGCGTTGCAGCGAGGGCTTCAAGGGGTCCGATGAAATCGGAGTTTCTAAAAGGACCCGAGGAGACAACCAAAAAAACTGTGGGGGGTTCAGTGCCCCTCTTGCGGAGCAGTGCCCTTCACTATGGCGACCATCTTATCGGTCTTGACCCTTGACAAAAGCGGGAAATCCGGCCGAAGACCTTGGCAAATCAACGCTTCTTGGCGGTGGCCTTGGTGGCGCTGACCGCTTGTGCGGTCACGGTGTTGAAGTTGGCTTCGGCCATTTCGGTGGCCTGCTTCACCGCCTTCTGCACCGATTCCATTGCGTTGTTGGCGGCGGAGACGGCGCTTTTCATCACGGCCACGGCGGTCTCGGAACCGGCCGGGGCGTTTTTGGCGGCGTTGTCGACCACGGCCATGAATTTCTTCTGGGCGTCGGAGGCCTGCGCTTCAGCGGCCTTGCCGAATTCGGCACCGGTGCCCGAAGCGATGTCGTACAGGTGGCGGCTGTAGGCCACGGTCTTCTCGGCCAGCGGCTGCATCAGGCTGGCCTGCAACGTCAAGAGTTCCTGAGCGTCCTTGACAGACAGCAAAGCTTGTGTGCTGTTGGCGGTTTCAGACAGTGCGGCCTTGGTGGCTTGCACATTGAGTTCAACCAGTTTTTCCACGCCTTCAAAGGCTTTCTGGGTCAGGCCGAAAAGGGTTTCGATGTTGGCTTTCTGGGCGGCAACGATTTGTTCAGCGGTCAACATGGTTTTTTCTCCTAGAGGGTTGGAAGGTGTAGTTGAGAGCTGCAGTGGAACTGACGCGCTGTCTGGACGCTGTTCCTTTTGTTCGCTTTGCTGCACTGCAACATGGTGTGGATTATAGGGATAACCCTGGTCGGTGCAAGTGATTTTTGTTGCGTCGCAACAAACTAGGGGTGACTTCCTAAATCCGGTGGGACCCGCCCGAGATTCACAGCAGCGCCACAATCACACGGTGCAAGTTTTCTACGCCACCGAGTTTGTTTTGCCGCTGCCTGCCGGGCACCGGTTTCCCATGGCCAAGTACGGGCGGCTGCGCGAGCGCCTGTCTGCCGAATTCCCTCAAATCCGCTTGGGCCAGGCCCTGCCAGCCTCCGATGGTGAGTTGGCGTTGGTGCACACCCCTGACTACATCCAAGCCATTGCGCAGGGCACGCTGAGTGCCGCAGCGCAGCGGGAGATCGGTTTTCCCTGGAGCACAGCCATGGCCGAGCGCGCCCGGCGCTCGGTAGGGGCTACGGTCCAGGCCAGTCGCGCTGCCCTGGCCGGCGAGGGGATCGCCGCCAACATCGCCGGTGGCACGCACCATTCGTACGCTGACAAGGGCAGCGGCTTTTGTGTGTTCAACGATGCGGCTGTGGCCGCTCGACTGATGCAGGCTGAGCATGCCCGCGCTCATCGGGCGCGTGGGCCGCTGAGGGTTGCAATCATTGATCTTGATGTGCACCAGGGCAACGGTACGGCTCGCATTTTTGCCCACGACGATTCGGTGTTCACGCTGTCCTTGCATGGCGAGAAGAATTTTCCTTTTCGCAAGGAGCCAAGCGACCTGGATGTGGAATTGCCCGACGGCACCGGCGACGCGGTCTATCTGGAGGCGCTGGAGCGTTCGCTCGAAGAACTGGAGCGCCGCTTCGAGCCGGGGTTGGTGATCTACCTGGCCGGTGCCGACCCGCACGAGGGTGACCGTCTGGGTCGCTTGAAGCTCACGTTCGACGGGCTGGAGGCACGCGACCGCCGAGTGATGGACTGGGCCTGTCAGCGCCACGTACCTCTGGCTTTTGCCATGGCTGGAGGCTACGGCACGGACATGGAGGTGACTGTCCAGGTGCAGATGAATACGTACCGAGTGGCCCTGGAGTACCGCGCCCGCTGGGCGGCGCTTGAAGGCACCAGTCCCGGTGCACTGGTGACAGTGGCCTGAAGGCAGCGCAGGCAGAATCCACGGCAATGAATGCCCCTGTTCCCTCACATCCTCGTCCCCAGCCCCGCCCCCGCAACCACTACCGAGCGTTTCGCACCCTCGGGACACGGTGGATGGACAATGACGTCTACGGTCACGTCAATAACGTCGTGTATTACAGCTGGTTCGACACCGCAGTCAATGCGTGGCTGATCGAGCGTGGCGCGCTGGACATTCACACCGGTGGCGTGATCGGCCTGGTGATCGAGACGCAGTGCAACTACTTCGCTCCACTGGCCTTTCCACAGGCGGTTGAAGCCGGTCTGCGCGTGGCATATCTGGGCCGATCCAGCGTGCGCTACGAAGTGGGTCTGTTCGCTGAAGGTGATTCACTCACCGCCGCTTGCGGCCACTTTGTCCATGTGTACGTAGACCGGCAGTCGCGCCTTTCTGTTCCTTTGCCTGAGAAACTCAAGACGACCCTGGAGACCATCGCATGACGCAAAACCCGCCCAACATGATCGATGCCGCCAGCGTCGACGCTGCCATCACCAGCCGCATGTCGGCGCGCGCCTTCCTGCCGGAGCCGGTACCGCGTGCCACGCTGGAGCACCTGCTGGCGTTGGCGTCCCGCTCACCCTCTGGCACCAACACCCAACCTTGGAAGGTGTATGTCCTGCAGGGCGACAGCCGCGACAGCTTGGTGGAGAAATGCTGCGCCGCGCACGACGCGCTGCGCGCGGATCCCTCGCTGGCCGAGCAGTACCGAGAGGAGTACGACTACTACCCCACCCAATGGGTCAGCCCCTACATCGACCGCCGGCGGGAAAACGGGTGGAGCCTCTACGGCCTGCTGGGCATCACAAAAGGCGACAAGGACAAGATGCACGCCCAGCATCAGCGCAACTTCCGCTTCTTCGACGCGCCAGTCGGCCTGATGTTTACGCTGGACAGGGTCATGGGCCGTGGCTCGCTGGTCGACTACGGCATGTTCCTGCAGAACCTGATGGTGGCCGCGCGCGGGCACGGCTTGCACACCTGCCCGCAGGCGGCCTGGAACGGCTTTGCGAAGATCATCCTGCCGCACATAGGCGCGGGTGACAGCGAAATGCTGGTCTGCGGGATGGCGCTGGGTTACGCTGACCCCGCAGACAAGGTCAACACGTTTGTGACGCCGCGCGAGCCAGTGTCCAGCTTCACGCGCTGGCTGGAGTGAACACCAGTCTTCGGGCGGCTCAGCGGCGCCAGCCGCGCTCCATCAGCCCTCGCTCCTGCTCGGGGGTCAGGGGTGCGCCCCATGTCTGGGCCAGCCGCCAGGCATCGACCACCTCGAACTGACGGTCGCTGGCGGTGCGGAAGCCACCGTCCGCAGGGTCGGACGCGCGCTCTTCGGTGGCGACCACTGCCAGCATCCATCCTCCGGTGACTTCGCGACAGGCCACGCCCAAGTGGTCTGCCGCATCCCG